>RKRR01000125.1 GCA_007571305.1 Candidatus Poribacteria bacterium
GTTAAGGATTCCGGGGATGTGATTCCAGGGCATGGCGGATTCCTTGACAGGTGTGACAGCCTGATTTTCAGCGCACCCGTCCTCTATTATTATCTAAAACTCACGGGACATTTGGCTTAAGGAGTAATAGTAGATAGCGAACCGCAAACAGCGATTATCGAACAGCGATTAGCAAATCATGAAGCAGATTGTCATACTCGGTAGCACGGGGTCTATTGGAAAGAATGCCCTGAGTGTCGTTGACACACATCCTGATGAATTTAAGGTCGTCGGTCTCGCTGCGAACCGAGATGTTGATACCCTTGAACAGCAGATCCGGTGCTACCGTCCCGAATTAGTCGCACTAAACGAACCTACCGCAGCAGCACAACTCCGCGAACGTATTCGGGACCTCAATGGGACGCAGGTACTCACTGAGACGGAAGGACTTCAAGCCGTCGCAACGATGGCACAAGCCGGACAAGTCTTAGACGGGATGGGCGGGAGTGCTGGTTTGTTACCGACCTTGGCAGCGATTGACGCTGGCAAAGACATCGCTTTCGTCAATAAAGAGGTTATGGTGATGGCGGGAGCACTTGTCAATGCTGCTGTCGAAGCAAACGGTGTTAACTTAATACCCATTGACGGCGAAATGAGTGCCATCTTCCAGTGTTTGGAAGGCGCAAGGGAACGCCAGGCAGAGATCCATCGACTCCTAATTACGGCATCAGGTGGACCCTTTCGCACAGCACCTAAGGAGAGACTCTACGCTGTAACGCCGCAGCAGGCACTTCGACACCCCAACTGGAAAATGGGGCAGAAAATCACCATTGATTCTGCAACGATGATGAACAAAGGATTGGAAGTCATTGAAGCGAAATGGTTGTTTAATATAGAACTCTCAAAAATTGATGTCGTGGTCCATCCGGAGAGTATCGTTCATTCCATGGTCGAATGGACAGACGGTTCCACAATCGCACAGCTCGGACCCACGGATATGCGGATTATGATTCAATACGCACTCACCTATCCGCGTAGACTCTCCGCACCCGTGCCACGCATGGATCTACAGGAGCCCCGCACGCTACATTTTGAACCCGTTGATTTCGAGAAATTTCCGTGTCTCTCTCTCGCATACAGTGCCGCTGAAGTCGGCGGGACACTCCCTGTCGTGTTGAGCAGCGCAGACGAGGTCGTAGTAGCGGCTTTTCTTAACGCCCGTATCGGTTTTATGGATATACCAGCAATTCTTGCACGTGTAATAGACAAACATACAGTGATCGCAAACCCAACGCTTTCGGACATTCTTGAAGTGGATCGTTGGGCAAAATCGACAGCACGCTTAATAATAAAAAATAACGGACAACCTAAAAAAACAACCGTACACCGCTAAAAAAGGGGCAATAGACACTATGCAATTCTTAATCGACTTTCTCCTTTCAATACTCCCGTACATCAAAACGATCTTTCTTGCAATAATCCCGCTCGGGTTCATTATCTTTATTCATGAACTCGGCCACTTCTATGCAGCGAAGCGGTGTGGAATTAAGGTAAATACCTTCTCCCTCGGATTTGGTCCGAAACTCGTCGGGATTCAACGAGCGGGGACAGAATACCGGATATCCTTGCTACCCTTCGGAGGCTACGTCCAGATGGAAGGCGAGAGCCCAACCGAACAAACTGGCGCAGAAGGTGAATTTGCAAGCGCGTCCGTCGGGAATCGGGCATTTGTTGTTGCTGCGGGACCAGCGGTTAACCTCATATTCGGCATATTCGTATACTGGCTCGTCTTTGCTACCGGCATCAATTCGGATTCTGCACGGTTGATCGGTGGGTTGACAGGACAAACACTCGGGACAAAAGAACCCATCCAAATTGGTGGGATGGCTCCTGAGGGCGCAGGTGCTAAAGGGGGGCTTCTGCCCGGAGATATCGTTCTTGCTGTCAATGGCGATGCCATCACACATTGGTCAGTGTTCCACACCCGCATCTTGACGAGTGCCGCTAAAGAATTGGAAATCCTTGTGGAACGAGACGGTGTACATCGAACGCTTTACGTCACACCTGAAGCCGTGCCAAGTGTCAGGGGCGACATCGGTCTCATTAAAGTCAGTGCTAAAGATAAGACGGTCGTTCGGGATGTCGCCGACGGAAGTCTCGCTGCACAAGCTGGGGTCCAAGTCGGTGACCTCATTGAGAGCATCAATGGCGAACCGATATATAACGTGCCATACTTCGGCTACGGGGTCTGGCATCCATCTGCAGATTGGAGTGCCGAAAAGCATCAAGCACTGCATCAACACATTAATGAAAACGAACAGTCTGTGATGCTCGGCATCCGCCGGGACGATGAAGTACAGACAATCGAAATGCCGGTCCATTGGCGTGTGATCACAAACGTCCAAGAGAATAGTATCGCTGAACAAGCCGGGATTCAGAACGGAGACGTACTTGCCGCCCTTAACGGCGAACCGATAGACAACGCCACCCTCTATTCCCAGCTCAACGCAATGAAAAATGAACCGATTGTGCTGAATCTCATCCGCGATGGAAACTTAATAGAAGTGTCCCTCGTGGATGTGTCTCAAGTTTCAGAGGCAGACGCACCGCCCTTTGGATTGGCGTGGCAAACAGCTCTCAGCGGCATGCAATTCATGGCGCAAACGCCCCCACTTCCAGAATACGACCTGCTCTCATCACTCGGAAAAGGGGTCGAAGCAACATGGCTGACCTTTACAACCGTAGGCAGAACATTGCAACAGTTAATAGGGGGTGAAGTTTCACCGAAACACCTCGCCGGTCCGATAGGCATCGCAAACGCAACTAGCCGCATGTTTGAAAGGGTGGGTTTAAGTAGCGTTCTCTTCTTCATCGGGTTTATTAGTATTAACCTTTGCATTGTCAACCTGTTACCGATTCCAATCGCCGATGGCGGACAATTGCTATTTTTCACTGTTGAGAAAATCCGTGGCAAACCGATGCCTCGTAAAGCGCAAGAGATTGTCCAACAGGTGAGCATTGTGCTCCTGATTGCGCTTTTTCTCTATATCACTTGGTTTGATGGCATCTCGCTGATTCACGATATCCGGAATTAATTTATTTAAGCTGCCATCCTTGTATCATAAACTTTTAGCTTGGGTTTCCACTGGCGAGGTTTCCCAACCTCTCCAGCGACAATGTCCAAGCAATTTTGAAATCTACCATAAAAACCGAAAATGCATCTCTTATGAGACACTTGCCAGAACAATCCGTTCCTTCTCTGCGTAGTCTTTGAACAATTCATAGGTGGCGTAAGCAGATTCAGCATCAAGAAGCGTCCGAACAGCGTTAGCTTGTGTTGCACCGATTTCAAAGATAAGTTTTCCATCTGGCGCGAGGTACTGAGGTGCCTCAGCAATTAATCGACGAATAACGGTAAGCCCGTCATCCCCAGCAAAGAGAGCTATATCAGGTTCATAGTCCCGGACATCCCGACTCAAGCCATCACGTTCTGTACTTTTGATATAGGGTGGATTGCAGACGATCCAATCAAATCGCGTGTTCCCATTCGTGCTTATTGCTTCTATCGGTTCAAACAGATCCCCAGACAAAAACTTAATTTGCGTGGCACAAGCGTGTGTTTCGGCGTTCTTCCGAGCAACAGCAAGAGCGGGGTCAGAGATGTCCGTTGCTACGATCTCCCATTCTGGTTGTTGCACCGCAAGACTCGTGGCAATTACACCACTCCCTGTGCCGAGTTCCAGTAAACGCTGGAAATCCTCGGTTTTTGTTGTGAGAATCGTTTCAACGAGTTGTTCTGTTTCCGGACGCGGAACGAGGACCCGTTCATCCACATAGAAATCCAAGGACATAAACTCCTTGCGATTCGTTAGGTAACTCACAGGAGTGTGCTCGATTCTTTTTTTTATCAGTTCTCGGAAGGGTGTGAGGTGTTCCTGAAAGACAGGCATTTCAAAGTGGAGATAGAGCTGCAGGCGGCTTTTTTCGAGCAAATGCCCAAGCAATACCTCAGCATCTAATCTCGGATTCCGGATACCGTGCTGTTGAAAGTATCTTGCTGTCCAATCGAGTAGATCAACGACGCGCCACATTTTACTCGGCATAGTTTCGCGTTCCCTAACTGGAGTCTTTAAGAAGCCTCTTCCAACCTTTCCGTCTGATCGGCAGTCGTTAGCCGTTCAATAAACGTCTGTAGATCACCATCTAAAACGGAATCAAGTTGATAGGAACTGAATTGGATGCGGTGGTCAGTTACACGAGATTGTGGGAAGTTATAGGTGCGAATTTTTTCGCTCCTGTCGCCACTGCCGACCATAGATCTGCGGGTTTCGGCTCTCTCATTGTTTAGTTCAGATTGCTTCTGTTCTTGGAGGCGGGCACGGAGAATCTTCATCGCCTTGGAACGATTTTTATGTTGAGATTTTTCGTCTTGGCATGTCACAACCAGTCCCGTTGGCAGATGGGTGATACGGATAGCAGAGTCGGTTGTGTTAACACTTTGTCCCCCGGGCCCGGAAGATCGGTAGGTATCAATACGTAATTCGGTTGCCTCATCAATTGCCAAATCGAGTTCTTCTGCTTCAGGCAAAACAGCTACGGTGGAGGCAGATGTATGAATGCGTCCACTTGCTTCGGTTGCAGGAATACGCTGCACACGATGTATCCCCCCTTCAAACTTCAGTTGGCTGTATGCGTTCTGCCCTTCTATTGAAAAAACAACCTCTTTAAATCCCTTTAATCCAGTCGCATTTGAACTAAGTAGTTCCAATTTCCAGTTCTGACGTTCAGCATAGCGGGTGTACATTCGAAACAATTCGGCTGCGAAAAGACTGGCTTCCTCACCCCCGGTCCCTGCCCGAATTTCGATGATAACGTTTTTCTCATCGTTCGGATCTTTCGGAATCAGAAGAACCTTAAGTTCTTCAGTAAGCCTTTCTTTTTTCGCAGTAAGTGCCTCTAACTCCTCCTCCGCCAATCCGAGCATTTCCGCATCTGTTTCCGATTCTATTAAAAAAAGCGTCTCTTCAAGTGCTGATTCTAACTGCTGGTACTCCTGATAAGCGGACACAATCGGCGAGAGTTCCGCATGAGTTTTAGATAACTCTATTAATCGTTGCTGATTTGAAATTTCCGCTGGGTCTCCAAGTGCCCTCTCGACTTCAGCGTATCTATTTTCAATATCCTCGAGTTTCTCAAACATTTTCGTCACCGCTTGCAGGTCAAAACTTGCGATTAACTGTTAAAAACTAAGAGATGCTTGTCTACATTTCGGGACATGGGGCAGATATCTACCCTTACTTCATTAATGTTCCTTAAGCAGTCAGAGATTTTCCGCGCCTACTGTTGCTAAGGCACCGGTACCTCTTCTTGGAACACCGATCAATAGACTTACCTATGAAACGATATTTCTAATTAGCACCATCTTCGGTGAGTCCGTAACGTCGGCGGAAACTTTCAACGCGTCCGGCAGTGTCAATAAATCGAGCTTGTTGTCCAGTGTAGAATGGATGGCACTTCCCACAAATATCTACCCGCATCGCAGGTTGAATAGCGAGTGTCTTATGGGTCGCGCCGCAAATACATGTAATAACGCATTCCACCATTTCCGGATGTATTTTGGTTTTCATCGTGTTCTCCTTTGAATTCAAAATTTCCGAATCGCCTATTTCCGATTCTCTAATATTCTTGTAGCCACGTTTCCGAGGCGCAGAAGGGTACGAGCGTAGAAACTTACGCTGATCGCTTCGGACGAGCGTTAGTTCTCACAGGAGCATTACTGCGCCCCGCATTGTCTACCATGCGTTCGAGAAAATCTGCGTTAGTGCCAGTTCTGCCCAATTGCTCAATAAGCATTTCGAGCGATTCCGAACTGTCCATCTGGCTTGTGAATTTCCGCAGCACCCAGACTTTGTTAAGAACATCCGGTGCTAACAAGAGTTCTTCACGGCGCGTTTTCGATTTTTTGATGTTGATCGGCGGAAAGATTTGGAGATCTAACAAGGCGCGTTCCATGTGGATCTCCATGTTGGCAGTCCCTTTGAATTCCTCATAGATGTACTCATCTTGTCGACTTTCTGTATCGACGAGCACAGAGGCAATCACCGTTAGACTTCCACCTTCTTCAAACTTTCGAGCTGCGCCACAAAACTGACGAGGCTTCACAAATGCCATGGCATCTAAGCCGCCGGTCAACGTTTTTCCGCTATGTGGTGTCATGACATTGTGCGCACGCGCCAGTCGAGTCATGCTATCTAAAAGAATGACGACATCCTTCCCGTATTCTGCCCACCGTCTCGCCTTCTCAATCGCCATCTCTGCGACCTGGATGTGGCGTTCCGGATGTTCATCAAAAGTAGAACTAATGACTTCTCCTTTGACAGAACGAGCAACATCTGTAACCTCTTCGGGGCGTTCATCAATGAGCAAAAAGATGAGAATAACTTCTGGGTGGTTCGCTTCGATGCCGGAGGCAATATTCTTCAGCAGCGTCGTCTTCCCGCTGTAAGGAGGAGCAACAATCAAGCAGCGTTGCCCTTTGCCGATCGGAGCTATGAGATCCAACATCCGAGTCCCGTATTCCGACTGACTATGTTCCAGTTTCAATTTTTCGTACGGGTGGATAGGCGTAAGGTTCTTGAAAAGAATTTTCTGCTTGACGGCTTCAGGTTCTTCTCCGTTAACCTTCCCAATTTGCAACATTGCAAAGTAGCGTTCCGCTTTGTTTTCCGTCTTCTTTGGGGGGCGAATCACCCCTTCAACGACGTGTCCGGTTTGTAAATCGAATCGCCGAATTTGCGATGAGGACACATAAATATCCTCGTTGCTTTGCAAATAATTGGAGCGCGACGAACGGAGAAAACCGTAGTGTTGGTCACGGTCATCAAGGATTTCCAAAACCCCGCCACCGTAAAATTGGGTATCACTCTCAGATTTAGACTCTATAATTTCGTTAATCAATTCCTCTTTTCGAGACCCATTGTATTCGGTCACTCCGAGAGTCAGGGCAAAGTCTTTGAGTTCCGTGAACTCCATTTCTTGGAGCTTGCCAATGTCCAAGCTCTCCATAGTTTCTAATACTCCTCATTGTGCCCAGTTCCAAGGTAATCGTTCCACCATGGCATTCATCTAACCACCTAGCGAATTCTCTGTCTCCATTCAAATGTGCAATATGTTAAAAATGGGTTTGCAGTTTGAAAACAGTTGCTGAAATAGGATACAAAGAAGAGGTTAAAATGGAATCGGGGCAGATTCTATAGAATAATTTACTGAAATTGGTTTCTATCACTTTCGGTTTGCGATTGAAAACCACACCTACCGGGTTTCACTACTCTGTCGTTTAACAGAACCAAGGCACGGAAACAAGGTTTTATCACAAAGCCGGTTAATCTGGTATGACACTCCAACCAAACGCACGAGAAATTGCTTTTGAGGTATGCAACAAAGCAAAATGCAGGGTATACAAGGATAGCGATGGAGTAGGTGCAACGTTGCCCGCGGGAGTGTTTCTTGTATGGTCGCTTCAGAACACGTGTTAGAGGGTGGTTTCGCCCTAAAGGTACCGCTCTGTTTTCCATATCAAGACTAGCATTACACGCACTACCTTACAACCAGGGACTCGTTTTTCCTCAAAGGACGCTCTGTTCGGGATTTACAATGTTTTACCAGGGAAAGCTGCGAATTACACCCTTAAAGCGTGCTTCCGCCAGGAAATTAAGCATCTCATCTTCATTGTTAATTATACACAATAGAAAATAAAAGTCAAGTTTTTTTGCAAAAAGATTGATTCTACCGAAATGGTAATGTAGCGCGCGGTGTTTCAACCGCGCACCGTACAACACTTATTCTGCGTCTCCACCTTTTAACTTATTAAGGCTGCGACGGACTTTCTGGTTATATTGATTCTCTGCCAAGTAGCCCTCCCAAAGGGCTATCGCGTCGTCATTAAACCCTTGTGAAACATAGTAATCACCAAGAGCTATCAGCGGAATGTCGGAAAGCGGATTCTTCTCAATCGATGCTTTGAATTCAGTTACAGCAGTTTCTGAATCGCCAGCCAAAAGTGCCAATTCACCTCTACCGTAAGGGATCAAGGCGTGATCCGGGTACTCTGCTGCCAATTCATCTATCATCTTCTGCGCGTCTTCCAATCTCTTTAAGTGATAGGTAGCACGGGCAGCAAGGATTGTCGCTAAAACCACCTGGTTGCGAAGTTTTCGTTGTTCGACCTTGCTTTCCGATTTGTTGAGCAACCGTTTCGCTGTCCGAGCGGCGGCTCTATACTTGGCACGGGCTTGCACATAATTCCCGTACCTATAGGTGAGGTCACCGAGGGTTTTAGATCCAATGTATGAGTCACCTTTCTGATCGACGAGATCCTGAAAAATTGCGGCGGCTTTCCGATCCTTCAACCTATAATGGAGAACTTCGGCAAGGCTTTGCAACGCATCCAAATTCTGTGTGTTCGCCGCAACAGAGCGCTCAAGCACCTCTCGTTCTTTCTCAGGTTCACCTAACTTTTTATGTGCTAGCGAGAGTAACCAGTAAATCTCGGAATCTTTGCCCCGAGCCATGCCAAGAACAGAAGTGTAGGTTTCTATAGCTTTCTCATACGATTCGGAAGTGTAGTGGTTTCGTCCGGTGTCGATGACAGCTTGAATGACCCCACCATCCCGGGTTGCCGCTTTTTTGAGGACATCTTTCGCCCGTTGATGCATCCCGAGCTTTCGGTAGCAAATTGAGAGCCTGAGGTAGGTATACGGGTCAATCTTCACTTTCGCTGCTTCTGCGCGGGCAATAGCATCGAAATATAACGCGCCTGCGTCCCGGTAACTTTCATCACCATAGAAGAAGTTGGCAATCATAAGCTCAGCATCATAGTAAGTGCCTTGGTCATCGCCTGCGATACCACCTTGACCGCCGAAATTCCGCATGACCTCTGATGCGCTCACCCCGAATCCGGAGTTTGCGATCTGTAAATCAACATTTCCCATTGCGCGGCTTCTCTCAGCACCTCCGCGAGGTCGATCCAGTTCACGCCTCGCTTCCCGCTGTGCATAGGCTCTATCAATCTGTGTTGCCAGCGGATCGTCAGGTTCTGGAATGCTGGCTTTGAGATCTGTCAGTTCCTGTTTTGCTTTGTCAATCTCTTTTTCAGCACCTTCAACCTTCCCATATCTTTTAACAAGGGATTGATACGTGCGTTTCGCTTCCTCTTCGTTGTTGAGGTACTGCCTTTGGATTCGCCCTTTATTGGCAATAGCGAGTGCTGCGCGTTGGCTTCGAGGGTTTCGGTTTGCGAAGTTATCGAAAACCTCTACTGCCTGTTCAAAATCTTTTGATTCCTCAAAACTTTTCGCCAGCATCAATTGTGCGTTGTGGCTCAATTCGAGCTGCGGAAAATTGTTGATGATTGCGTCAAATTGGATCTGAGAGGCTTTGAAATCCTTCTGTCGGAAAGCGTACATCCCGAGTTCATAATGTGCCTCAGCGGCTTCGTCACTCTTCGGTGCGGCGGCGATAATACCTTCATAGGCTTTGACACCTTCTGCGGGTTGATTCACTCGCTCAACTAACAATTTACCCATCGCAAGTTGTGCCTGAAGAGCTTCGGGTGTGCCGGGTTGGGCATCCACAATGCTTTGATAAGCCTCTATTGCCCCCGGGTAGTCTTTTTGCTCAGCGAGTTTTTCTGCGGTGCGCAGTGCGCTACCGGGGACGCAACCGATTTGGATCAATACCATCAAAATAATAGCGACGAGCGGACAATACTTCACATTTTTAACAGCAAGTTTCTGCCAATGATCATAAATTTTGATTACGAGTTGTGCCGAATATTTCACGATCTTTCTCCTTTTCTCATATCGACTCGGTCCAAAGTTCCCTACATGAATAGGCATCCGTGCTTCATAATTTAATAACATGATTTGGATGCACATTCATCAATCAATTCTAAAACCTCTTGCCGAGTGTAGCCCTCTTTTTGGATGAGGTCGTCGCAATTCACGCTGTTTTTCGCGTCGGGTCCCCTACCGGCTTCGAGAATTGAATTTGTTAGCCAACTGGTACGGACTCCATTGATGCCAGAGGTGTAATTCGTCTGGTACTCACCCTTCACCAAACCGACAAGTTGGTCGACCTTGTTGCGGGGGTATCCTTCCGGACGCGGATAAGCAAGGGGTTCTGGCTCGCCACCTTTGGGAGTGTAACGAATACCATTTCTCATCTCAATCGTTCCCTCATCACCTTCCAGAATTACCCATTCTTCAAACCCAACGCGTGTGTTGCCCAGGATAGTGATTGTGCCTTCGGCACCGTTATCCAGTGTTACATCGGAGTAGGAATTAATTTCAACGAACTTTGGAACAAGAGTTCCATCGTCATCCTCAAATCTCATGTCAGTTGTTCCGTAGACATCAGCAGGTAAGGTTCCTGTCATCCATAAGAATATATCTTGAAGATGGCTTCCTGAGTCGTTGGGTTGTCCACCGCCGGAGAAACGTGGATCGCCTCGCCATCCACCCGCGCCCCACCGCTGCGCCATGTAGACCTCAAATTTCTGGAGGTTTCCGATGCGCCCTTCAGTGATTGCGCGCCTGGCTGCCATGTAGGTATCCTCGTAGTGTCGTTGATACCCACCGACGAGGTGTAAGCCGCTACCCATTGCGATCTTGGTTAACGTGATTGCATCACCAACGATATTTGCCATCGGTTTTTCGACGATAACGTGACATCCGGCGCGGAGTGCATATTTCGTGTGAATATCGTGAAGGGAATGAGGCGAGAATACACCGACTATATCCAGATCTTCGTGATTGAGCATCTCCACGAACTCGTATTCACCGAGGTAACGGTTGAAACTATTCGCTTTATAGCCATCAACCTGTTCTTGGAGCGCACTTTCCAGAGCGTCCAAACTCGCTTCGTGGGTGTCCACAGCAGCGACGACTTCAGCGTCGGGCCGTGTCGCGAAGCCGAGAGTATTCCCTCGTCCCGCACCGCCGGGCCCAATCACACCAACTCTTAAAATATCATTTTTGCTGACTCCCATGATTCTAACACCTCCGGATTACATCTGTCAAGAAATTTTTCCTTGACATACCAATTTGAAAACGGTGATTAGTGTTCACTGCTGCTGAGACGTGCCAATGAATCTTTTAACGACTAAAGACGCGGAATAGTTTTTTAATCGGATCGTAGAATTGGTCAACAACGCGTTCTTTGAGTGGGATGATAGCGTTGTCCGTAATCGTGATATGTTCCGGACAGACCTTCGTACAACATTTGGTGATGTTACAATATCCGATACCATCCGAATCCTTCAATTCCTCCAACCGGTTTTCAGTGTCAATTGGGTGCATTTCCAAGGAAGCGGCGTAGACGAAGAATCTCGGTCCAATGAACTCATCATGAAGATCGTGTTCCCGAAGGACATGGCAGACATCTTGGCAAAGGAAGCACTCAATACATTTCCGAAACTCTTGGATGTGGTCAATGTCTTCCTGTTCCATCCGCCATGTGCCGTCTTCGGCATCAGGGGGTCGCGGCGTGAACGGCTTCATTTTCTCTTTCACTTTGAAATTCCACGATACATCTGTAACGAGGTCTTTGATGAGTGGAAACGCACGCATCGGTTCGACCGTAACAGGTTCATCAAGCGGCAAATCGTTGAGGCGCGTCATGCACATCAATTTCGGTTGCCCATTGATTTCAGCGGAACAGGATCCGCATTTTCCCGCCTTACAATTCCATCGGACAGCCATGTCATTTGCTTGCTCGGCTTGGATACGGTGGACAGCATCTAAAACCACCATACCTTCAGACACCTCGGTGTCGTAATCCACAAATTCAGCTCCATCCGCGTTGCCACGCCAGATTCTAAATATTGCTTTCGCCATAAGAGTTGTCGGTTGTCGGTTGTCGGTTATCGGTTACGTCTGCTGTGACGCGAGCATCCCCTGACAAGCATCAACTACTTTCCTCCCTCTCCGGTTTAGGTTACCGTCATCAGAAACCTCTTTAACCAACAACTGATAACTGATAACCGAAAACTATCTACCCGATCTCGTCTATGATTTCCTGCAGATCAGATCGGAGTTCATCAACGGGTTGTCGGCGAATTTCCATTGTACCGTCGGGTGCCTTCTTGACAATGGTATTATATTTGCCTGCACCGGGTTCTTCTTTCTCAGGATAATCGTCCCGTGAATGCGCACCAATACTTGCCTTGCGCTCGAGTGCTGCGAGCGCAATGGCTTCCGAAACTGTCAGCAAGCAGTCGAGATCAAGCGCGGTATGCCATCCGGAGTTGTACTCCCGATTGCCGATGGCGTGAACGTTCTCCGCCTGCTCGCGCAGATTTTGGACATCTTCCAAGGCTTGCGTGAGACTTCCCTGACTTCGGGCAATACCTACGAGTTCTTGCATCTTTTCTTGGAGTTGTGCCTGAATATCATAGGGGCCCATCTGTTCACCACTGCCATTGTCTGCTGGATTTTCAAAGGGTTTTAGTGTATATTCAGCGATCGCATCAATTTCTGTCTCATCAAGCGAGACTGCCTTGTTCTCCTCTGCAAACTGCGCCGCATATTCCCCTGCTCGTTTACCGAAAACGAGCAGATCGGACAATGAATTACCACCGAGCCTATTGGCACCGTGTAATCCAGCAGCACATTCACCCGCGGCGAAGAGCCCCGGAACTGCTGTCATTTGTGAATCAGCATCGACTCGAATGCCGCCCATGATATAGTGCGTCGTGGGACCTACTTCCATCGGTTCCTGTGTGATGTCAATATCGGCAAGTTCCTTGAATTGATGGTACATACTCGGCAGTTTTCTACGGATATGCTCAGGAGCATTCGAAATTTTTTCCTGAATCCACGCGATATCTAAGAATACACCCCCGTGTGGGCTTCCGCGACCCTCTTGCACCTCTCGGACGATGCATCGTGCAACATGATCACGTGTGAGAAGTTCAGGTGGACGACGCGCATCCCGGTCGCCCTGCGTATATCGCCAGCCCTCTTCTGGATTATCTGCTGTTTGGCTCACATAGAGTTCTGGGATGTCAGCGAACATGAAACGTTTCCCCTCACTGTTCTTGAGGATACCGCCTTCGCCACGCACACCCTCCGTGACCAAGATGCCTCTGACACTGGGGGGCCACACCATACCAGTCGGATGGAATTGAACGAACTCCATATCTATGAGTTCTGCTCCGGCATGGTATGCCAGGGAATGTCCATCACCGGTATATTCCCAACTATTGCTCGTGATTTTGTATGCTTTCCCGACACCACCTGTTGCCAAAACCACCGCTTTTGCGGAAAAGACTTTGAACCGTCCTTTTTCACGTTCGTAACCGAATGCCCCTGAGACCCTCTCGCCGGTTTTGAGGAGTGAGATCACAGTATTTTCCATGTGCACCTCAATACCTTGGTGAATACCATGGTCCTGTAGTGCGCGGATCATTTCCAATCCAGTTCGATCACCGACGTGTGCGAGACGCGGATATTGGTGTCCACCGAAGTTTCTCTGAAGGATACCCCCCTCCTGTGTGCGATCAAAGAGGGCACCCCATGCTTCAAGTTCACGCACTCGATCTGGTGATTCCTGAGCATGGAGCTCTGCCATTCGGGCATTAGAGAGATACTGTCCGCCACGCATAGTGTCGGCAAAATGTACCCGCCAACTATCTCTTTCATCGACGTTTGCTAAAGCGGCAGCGACTCCACCTTCCGCCATCACAGTGTGCGCCTTACCGAGCAAAGATTTGCACACGAGTCCTACTTTTAGGTCCCCCGCGGCGGCTTCAATCGCTGCCCGAAGTCCAGCCCCACCGGCTCCGATTATCAATACATCATACTCATGAGTTTCGTAAGATGCCACGCTAAATATTTCCCCTCCATAAACATTTCTTTTTAACACCGCATTAAAACGTAATCCAATCCTGACCTATTGACGGTGCTATAAAACGGACGTATACATCGGAAAAACCGACCCAACAGAGACTCATCCATGCCCATAACATGTGCCGACGGTTCAGACAACTGACGCAGTTATACGCCTGCCGACGGATAGGTGCCTTAGAAAGCAGATCGACAACCCCGCCGACTAAGTGACGCAAAGAGTGGCATCCGAGCGTATAACCGCCTAAAAGGACGACGTTGCCTGCCAGAATGATGGTGCCTACACCGATACCGAGAGCCGTTCCACCGTTACCATCGTCAAACCAAAGTGCTTTCCATACGTCATAGGCAAGGATGCCCAGAACAACGAGCGCGACGTAAAGGAAATATCTATGGATATTCTGTATAATCAAAGGAAAAGAGTGCTCGCCTCTATAGTTATTACGGGGTTCTGATACCGTACAAGAGGGTGGATCTGCCCAAAACGCTTTATAATACGCGCCGCGGTAGTAGTAGCATGTAAAGCGAAATCCGAGTGGTGCCCACAAAATAAGGACAGCCGGCGTAATGAAACCCGGTATCCAAGACGGCATCATACCAAACCAACTGTGTTCAAGGCTATGCGTCGCCTGTTCAGTACCAAAAAGCAAAGGTGAATAGAAAGGTGACAGATAGGGACCGTGGATGAAATGGTTACCCTCAAAAACCCGAAAAGTAGCATAAACCACGAAGAGTCCCAGCCCAGCGAATACAGCTAAGGGTTGCAGCCACCACGTATCTCGACGCTGGGTATGGAAGGCACGGCGGTCTGTTAAAGTTAGTTCTGGGTGTGTCATAGATGATTTTTCCTTACCTTCAAAAATAAAAAATAGAAGCGATATTGTAGCTATATGACAGGTAATTTAAGAACGAACCACGTTTATTTTGATGTTGATTTTTGAATTTACCCAATAAATTGTATCATAGAGTGTGGGTTTTGTCAAATTACCGTGAGGTTAACTTCCATAGAAGCACCGTGCCATCACCACTCCCACTTGCGAGGGTCTTGCCATCTGGACTGAACGAGACTTGCCATATCCGCCGCGAATGTCCTGTGAGGGTCTTTATCAGTTCACCGGTATCCACATCCCAAAGGTGTACCGTATCTTTATCGTTTCCACTTGCGAGGGTTCGCCCATCCGGACTGAACACCACACTGAAAACTGGCCCTGCGAAAGGTGTGAATGTTCCCTGATTTTCGCCGGTATCCACTTCCCAGAGGCGGATCGACTCGTCGTTGCTCCCACTTGCGAGGGTTCGCCCATCCGGACTGAAAGTGACACTCCAAACCGCGTGCGTATGTCCATTGAGTCTTGTCTGATGCTTGCCCGTATCGGCATCCCACAGGTATATCGTTCCATCGTGATGCCCACTTGCGAGGGTTTTTCCATCGGGGCTGAATGCCACACTCTGAACATCTGCGGCATGTCCAGAGAGGGTCATCTTGCGTTCGCCGGTATCCACTTCCCAGAGGCGAAGGGTGTCATCCTCACTTCCGCTAACGAGGGTTTTTCCATCCGGACTGAACGCCACGCTATAGATGCCTTCAGTATGTCCTGTAAGCGTCCTTATCCACTTGCCGGTCGTTGTGTTCCAGAGGCGAATATTGCCATCGTAATTCCCACTTGCGAGGATATTGCCATCTGGTCTGAACACCACACTCTGAACATCCAAGGTATTTCCTGTGAACGTCATCTTGTGTTCACCAGTCGCTGTATCCCAGAGGCGGATAGTCCCGTCGTAATTTGCTGTCGCGAGCGTGTTTTCAACTGGACTGAACGCGATACTTCTCACCAAGCCGCTGTGTCCGTAGATCGTTTCTTTGTGTTCACCGGTCTTCGCATCCCAGAGGTGGATATTTCCATCCCCACCACTCACGAGAGTATTACCATCCGGACTAAACGCCACACTACTGACACCTCCGAGATGTCCTGTGAGTGTTTTCTTGTGTTCGCCGGTTTCTGTCGCCCAGAGGTGGATGTTCCCGGAGGCAGTTCCACTCGCGAAGATATGCCCAGAAAGACTGAACGCAACGTTTCCACTACTTCCGCCCCTTGCCAGTGTTTTCTTGTACACACCTGTGTCTGCATTCCACATTCGGATGCTACCGTCATCACTGCTACTCACGAGGGTCTGCCCATCTGGACTGAATGCCACAGCATTAATCCAGTGCGCATGCCCAGTGAGTGTTTTCTTGTGTTCGCCAGTAGGGACATCCCAGAGGTTAAGGGTCCCATCACTATTGCCACTGAAGACAACTTTTCCATCTGGACTGAGATCGACACTCGTAATCCAACTGATACCCTTTGCGAACGTCTTTTTCTGTTCTCCAGTGCCTGCGTCCCAAAGGCGGATAGTGCCATCACTGCTGCCAGTTGCGATACTCTGCCCATCTGAACTGAATGCTACGTCGAATATTCCATTCGTATGCCCAGCGAGTGTTGCCTGATGCTCACCGATGATGGTATCCCAGAGTTGAAGAACCTTACCGCCTCCAACCGCAAAGGTACGCCCATCCGGACTCATCGACATGCAAGAAATCCCATTCATATTCCCTGTGAAGAGACGTGCCTCTTGAAGTGTAACTGTATCGTAGATCCAAATACCGATCGTACTTACTACTGCGAAAAACCTGTTGTCAGGAGAATACTGAATCTTATTGATTCCACCTTTACCAAGTCGAACGATGGCACCCTCAGGTAGTTCCCACTGCGTATAATCTTGGGCGAAAGTATTGGATGGAAATAGCGTTGAAATGCAAAGAAACGTCAGAAAAGTGGAGAGGAACCCTGTTTTCATTATGAAGGCTTTCCTTATGTATAACGCAAGTTACTACTCACAAGATCTTAGGCATCCTGTCCCATTTTTCACTGAAACAATTTCATGATCATGATTCGGAGGCATTTCGTAGCGTAGGAGACCGTGGGTTTCCTGCGTGTTTATAGTAAAATTCGAAAATAAATTCACACTGTAGCATAGGCTGTTAGCCTGTGCCATCAGATAACTTCAGAGTTCGTACGACGATATGAGTCTATAAGTAATTACGGAATCTACTATAAGATCACACCCTAACAGGTGATGCTACAAACTGGCAACTTGGGTTATGTATAGGGCTTTTCATACACGTGTATGCGTCAAAGGTTGCCAACCGAGTAGACGTTTCGCCTTTGAGAGGTTAATTTCCTTCTGTTCATGATCCCCGGCAATAAAGAAAGCGTCAAAACCCTCGTGTTCAACCGAAATAGCAGCGAGATAGGCAGTCGCTAAATCTTCTTCATCTGTCCACCAGATGTGCACTGAGGAATCTTTCGGTTGTGCGTAACGTTCAAGCCACTGTTCACGGGTAGAGGGACCTGTGATCCGCAGAGCGATAAGCGACATGCCGTGTTCTCGTGAGAAGTATTCGCAGACCTGCTCGCCGAAGCCTTTTGTTAATCCATAGACCCCAGGATTATCACGAGGCACGACATCCTCATACGGAAAATTGTTTCGTGTCCGCTCATGCACGGTAAAGGTGCTCGTGTAGACAGCGTGTCGGATGCCCATTTCCTTCGCCCCATGTAAGACGATATGCAGTCCCTTCGCGTTCACCTCGTAGTTTGCAACTATGTCGCTGAAATCGGCGACAGAGGACCGATCACTCGTCGGTTGCAGCATCACCATATAGACAAACGTATCCATCCCTTTCAACGCTTCCTGAACGATATCGGGATCGGTAACGGATCCTTGGATATAATCAACAGATGTGTCTTTGGGTGGGTTCAGGTCAAGTACTCGGAAATTGTGGTGACTTTTCATGTAAGGGAGTGTCATTGTTCCTACATGACCAGAACCACCTATTAGTAGAACGTTCATTTTTTAACTACAGACCTTTCTGCTCTCCTGCCTACCTGTGTCGACAGGTAGAACAATTACTAAACTTTTTCTATTCCTGATATGCATAGGCGCGGTGCTGAATCCGCAGATCGAAGTCATCCGCTGGATCCCACGTCGGCATCTCTGATGGGATCTTGTAATCAAACTGCTCGGTATCCGAAGAATAAGGATTTGTTCGGCGCTCGTGGAGGGCGCGTTGATAGAGTTTGCAGCGTTGTGTCAAGAACTCCGATTGCCACCATTTATACCGTTCGTTCCACCGCGGTGTCCGTTGATCGAAGTAAATGACCCGGCGGAGCGCATCGCTTGTGTTGATTTTACTACCGTGCAGGACTTTGGTATGGTGGAGCAGGATATCACCCGGTTCAACTTCTGCTGGCACTGCGTCTTCACGTTCAAAATTGATCTCCCCTCTGTCAATAACCTCCTGTGCCTCTTCGATTCCCCAAAGATGGCTCTTCGGAATTACCCAAACACATCCGTTATCAACGGTGGAATCATCTATGTATATATCGATATTGAAGATCGGATGGTTCTCACGGATAGCATTGCCATCTCGGTGCCATCGCACAGAAGAACCGTGTTTCGGCAGTTTGAAGACTAAAGATTCATAGCACGGTATAAAATCGGGGCCGACTATCCGATGTAATAGATCCCCAATGAAGGGATGTGCTAACAACCGCAGGGAAAATTCGTTTGGATGGGAGTGTAGATAAGTCAAATAGTAAGGAATCCCTTCCGGGCCACGGTTGCACCAGGGATCTGCCGGTCCACCCGCCAAAATCTCATCAATCAGTCGCTGACTTTCACGTTGTATAACGGTGAGTTCATCCCATTGGATTACGCCTTTCAGAATGAGATAGCCGTTATCGTTGAAGAATTGAATCTCGTTGTCAGTAATTTTTCGCATTTTTAATCTTTCCTTGCGGATTTTTTTAATTTTTCCTTATAGATAAGTATGCTACAAGGTGGCAACTTAGGTTAAAAATCAGCAATCGCGGTGTGCCATGCCGAAACGAACTCTTGGACAGATTGATACCTGAACTGTTTGTCTGGCTGTGTCGCTTTTTTTGCGACGTGCCACATAGCATCGTTCCCTTTCCAGTCATCCCGTGCATCACTGCTGTTGGCGAGCAACACAAATGCTGTCCGCCCTAACATAAAGACGTTTGTCCTTTCGTCAATGCGCGCGCCTTTCTGAAACTCCTCCGGTGCCATGAATCGAGTTGAGCCATACAACCGGCCTCGGTCGTTGACAAAAGGTGCTGGATGATAATGGTCAAAATCGTAGAGATGCATCTGCTTTTTCTCAAAATCATAGATAATACAGCCGTCGTAAAAGTCTTCAGCAATAAACCCTCGTTTTTCAATAAGGATATGGACATCATAGATGACGTTGAGGGCATCAATAATCTCAGCAGCTGGCAACGCACAGAACCTATCGCGTGGATATATTTCGTCAGGCCCCAGTTCCCTTTCCGGACGCAAACCCTCGCCATCTACCCAATTGTAGACCAGTACGAACCCATCAAGTGTAAAGAAAGCGTTGTGTAATCGAGGGAGTGCCTCGTGCTGGACAGAAGCATGAAAATGAACGGCTTGCTTGAGCCATTTGATACTTTGTGGTGTGCTGCTGTATTTGATGAACCAACGTTGGTTGTCCACCACCGCTCGAAATGACTGACATCCCGAATCGTGCTCAGGAAATCGATATGTAAGTTCGCCGATCTGCTTCAGGTACGCTTCGATATTTGTGTTAATTTCCGAAATTTCCAGAAGTGGGTGCTGGGTGGGCATTTCAGTTGTCCTCATTGGGAGCAGCAAGACAGTCGCTCAACCGTTTTGCGTCGGTTTTGTGGGGTTGCGATAATAGTATACACCAAAATCAGAAAAAGTTACGTTTTTCCTTGAAGTGCCACTTAAACGTGCGAATCTCACGTTGAGATACTTGAATGGACTATAGTCTATGATGGGAAGATCTGAGATTAAAAAAGAATAGTGAGCACTAAAAGATATGCTTGCAAGCTTTACCGAAATAGTATATCATATACGTGTCAAAAAAATTTAATATCTTTTCAACATTTAGAAAACCCAAAAATCATATAACACGGCGTGCTATAGAAGAAATAGGAACCCCTTTATGCGACATAACCTCTTCGTACCGAACAAAATGCCTTATGCCAAAGGAAAAAGCCGTCCAGATGTACCCTGTATACTGTGTGCAATTGTGGAGAAAAATGATAAAGTTCAACGACTTGAGGTACATCGAACCGAACGTTTTACCATATCGCTTAATCTCTATCCTTATAGTCCGGGACACCTCTTAATTTTTCCGAATAGGCATGTGCTTGACGTACGGGAGTTGAATCAGGAAGAGGTTCAAGAACTTCACGAACTTCAATGCCTCTGTTTCGAGGTATTAACGTGCGCCTATCAGCCACGCGGCTTCAATGTTGGCTATAACATGGGTGATGCTTCCGGTGCAAGCATCCCACATCTTCATCTGCACGTTGTCCCTCGATATCCGCGTGAACTGGGATTCATGGACGTTATTGGTGGTGCGCGCATCATCATTGAAGACCCAAACGCCACACAGGAAAAACTCGTACAAATCTTTCAAGAGTTGAGAATATAGTTATCAATTGCGATTAAGTTAATTTTACAAGGGATGCTCTTAACTGAAAACTACTCTTCAAGAAAGGAGACGCAGAGTGAGCAATCTCGCATACGATCTTTTCGCTGAAACATTAGAAAAACAGGGAATTCAGGTAGAGGCTATCAAAGCCCATCTCAAGGAACAACACATCGAAACGCCGTCATGGGGTTACGGTAATTCCGGGACTCGGTTCGGTGTCTTTGAGCAACCCGGTGCAGCGCGAAATGCCGCCGAACGTCTGGAAGATGCAGCGACCGTCCATCGTTTCACCGGTATCGCCCCCACTGTCGCACTCCACATCCCATGGGATAAGACAGACGATTGGGGGGCATTGAAGCAGTACGCTGCGGATGTCGGTATCGGTATCGGCGCGATCAATCCGAATGTCTTCCAAGATCAGGCGTATAAACTTGGAAGTGTCTGCAATCCGGATGCCGACATTCGTCAGATCGCAATCGATCACATGCTAGAGTGTGTTGACATTATGAAGAAAACAGGCTCCGATCTGCTCAGTTTGTGGTTCGCAGACGGGACTAATTTTCCGGGTCAGGCGAACTTCAGGAAACGCAAACAGTGGATGGAGACGGCGTTAGCCGAAGTCTACGATGCACTCCCAGATGCCACCCGCATGCTCATCGAGTATAAGTTCTTTGAACCTGCATTTTATCACACCGATCTCCCCGATTGGGGAACCGCCTACCTGATGGCAATGAAACTCGGAGAGAAAGCGCAAGTCCTCATCGACCTGGGACATCACCCACAAGGCACGAATATTGAATTCATCGTCGCCTATCTGATCGATGAAGGGAAGCTCGGCGGGTTCCATTTCAACTGCCGAAAGTATGCAGACGACGATCTGACGGTCGGCTCTATCAATCCACAAGAACTCTTCCTGATTTACACCGAACTGGTCGCCGCAGAACTCGACCCCAACACGGAAACCAACATCGCTTACATGATCGACCAGAGCCATAATCTGAAACCGAAGGTGGAAGCAAGTATTCAGTCTGTCTGTAATCTTCAGAAAGCGTATGCCAAGGCACTGCTCGTCGACCGAGAAGCACTCGCAGCTGCACAAGATGCCGCCGACTTGGTTGAAGCAGAATCCATCCTTCAACGCGCCTATGAAACGGACGTAAATCCACTGGTGGAGCAGGTCCGCTTGGAGATGGGGCGCGATCCACATCCGTTGACAGCATACCGGAAGAGTGGTTACTATGAGAAAATTAGTGCCGCTCGTGTCGGTGGTGAAAGTCAAGGCTGGGCGTAAGTATTCAGAAATTGCAATTATTTGTAGGCGAGCTGACACGAAGTTTGAATACTTCATCGGATGATTTCCGAACGTGCGATAAATAGAACGACTACGAACCGGTCCGTTTGTAGTAGGGAAACCATTCATAGTCTGTCAATTATCGAAACCCAAGTGGCTATGGACACAATTTTAGAGAGGCATCTGCTATGTTTCTGCGAAAACGCTCAGGATCTGCAGCAGTTCGTAGCGTAGGGTGTTGGTCTCCTGCGCGCGAAGATGCACAACCTAACAGGTTATGCGACAAGGCGGTAACTTAGGTTATCGAATTATTTTTTTATCAAAGTGCGCCTTTCTTATGGAAAATCATTGAAACAGATGAGAAAAATTAAAATCGGAATTATCGGTTCGGGTGGGATGGCTCGTCACCACCTCGTACGATTCGCTTCAATTCCAGATGCCGAAGTCGTTGCAATCGCCTCCAGAAACGAACAGACAGGCACTCAACTCGCCAAAGAACACAATACCGTCTTTATGCCTGAATGGGATCGTCTGGTTGAACGTGAAGACATAGAGGGTATCGTTATCTGCACTCACAATGACAGTCACGGTGAGATGACTCTGGCGGCGTTGCGATCGGATAAACACGTTTTTGTAGAATACCCACTCGCCAGTGATATTGGTGAGGGAGAAGCGGCACTGCGGTGTGCTGAGGAGCGCGGTCGTGTCCTGCGGGTCTCACACCCAGAGGCCGTTTCCAATACCCACAAAGCACTCAAGAAAAAAATAGGGGAACTCGGTGACCTGTTGCTGACCTCTTTTGTCCGTCTTACACCCGGACGGGGCGTGCGCCCTGAGATTCTTTTTAACCTGCCGATATCGGGAACACCCGCACACTTTTTCATCTACCATATCTATCCGATTGTAGACTTCTTTGGCGGTACTTCGTCCGTTAAAAGAAATGCTACCTACGAAGGATTAAGGGAAAACGGACAATACGACGGGTTTGTTAATACACTTACCGTCGAATTTAAACGTGGCGGTATCGGACAGTGGACATGGGCAGGTGGCATCGCCATTAACGCCGCTGAAGAACATGAACGATATGTCCTCACCGAAGGCACGATAAGCGATGCAGGTGGTGAATGGCACTGCACAACACCCGCCGGCGTGACACCGCTCCCCATGTCGGACTTATCACAACCGACGCTTCAAGCGTTATGGTTATCCGAGGTCCGAGATGCTGCTGACCAACCGCCATGCTTAGAGGACGCGGCGGTTGCGTTGGAGGCAATCCGTATCAGTCTTGCCTCTGAATAACCCATCACAGCGTCCGTTGAAACCATGCAACCGATCTGGCGATTACCGCTTGCTCCCAGGCGACAGTATTAAAAGTGTGGTCGGCTTTGTCAACAATTTCAAGTTCCGTCAAAGCATCGCGTTCACACATCAATTCGTAGTACCGTCTGCCGTGGGAAACCGGCACGACATCATCCCCGCTGCCGTGGATTACGAGGAGTGCACCGGCAAACTGCTGAATTGAGGCGGAAGGAGATAAGTGAGGGAGTTCCTCATAGAATGCTTCTCCAACGATGTTCGGGTTTAACTGCGCTATTTCCTCCGGTGTCGGTGTGTTTTTGGCTCTCTCCAGAATTTCATGTTTTCGATCTGGTGGATCATCCGAGAGTGGTGCCCACATCACTGCTGACTTCACACGTATGTCTTGCCCAGAGACACACGCCGCGACACAGCCACCCATACTCAAACCCAAAATACCGATGCGTTCAGGATCTACCCCTTGCATGGTGGTGAGAACGTCAATTGACTTGATGGCATCAGAAATCTCGCCACTGATCGTCATCTCCGAGAAATCGCCTGCACTGTCCCCAGAACCGCGAAAATCGAAGCGGAGTACATAGAATCCGATAGTGGCAAGTTCTCGCGCTGTCTTAACGAATATTCTGTGAGGCTCAACTTTCGTTCCAGTGAACCCATGAAAAAAGACAACTGCCGGACATGGCGCATTGTAACCCACTGGTGAATGCAGTATTCCGTTTAACTGCTGTCCGTGATTGTAAAATACGATCGGTCTTTCCATTTTATTTCCTTTTTCTTGACATCAAGACTTATTTATGGTAGACTTATTATATAATAACTTTTTATTTCAGTCAGGTGGCACGTGCGATCAAAATCAATCGGCTTGCATATACTCCCTTTATTGCGTGATATGTATGAAACCGCAATAATTTTCCTCTATCCCGCAGAATGTCGGGTTTGTACGGAATTTCTTGGGGCTACGACCATACCTTATATCTGTAATAACTGCTGGCAGGATATCCACTACCTCGAACCGCCTTGGTGCGATATATGTGGCACACCGAGTATCAATGGACTTTGCGACCCTTGTGCTACCACCCCACCGCGCTACGGAAAACTGAGATCTATAGCATTCTATCAAACGACACTCCAACAAGCAATACATTTCTTTAAATTTGAAAAGAAAAAAGCGTTCGCGCAACACCTCATTCAACTGCTAAATGCCCATATTCCCTTGGACTATAGTATTCCGGAATACGACTTTATTTTGCCCGTTCCAATTCATAAAAAGCGACTGCGCGAACGCGGTTTCAACCAGGCGACGTTACTTGCCAATGGGATTGGGAAATCAGAAGGGGTACCCGTTCTCACAGGTACATTGATTCGGCATCGGCATACACAGGCACAAAGCGGTTTGGATAGAGAAGCACGCCAGAAAAACCTTATTGGTGCTTTTGAAATTCGGAATCCAAGGATGCTCAACGGAAAACGACTCCTTGTCATCGACGATGTTTTCACTACCGGTGCTACGATTCGTGAAATAGTTAATGAATTATGGACTGCCGATCCCGCCGAGATCGATGTGCTAACGTTGGCGAGAAGGCGAGAACTTTAAATCCATCATTATTGCTTTGTCAGCAGGTTTTGATGATAAGACTATCTATTTGTAGTAGGGAAACCATTCCTTGTCCGTATGGAAACGTGTGATAAATCGCAAGACTACGAACCCACCCTCAACTCAAGATTGACAAAGCATTAGAGTCCAGGACAGTTGCGTAGATTCCATTGGTGATTCAAGTGCTATTGACGAAATCGTGAAACTTTTTCATCGACACTGCGTTTTATACAATGTTCTCGGTAGGATAGCGTTTGCAGGTACGTCTACACCTTGCCAAACGAGGTTCACGCCTGAAAGCTGCACCTAAAAACTACTGATCATTGAGATAATTATCTAAATGCACAGTGGGAGGTTGAACCTTTGCACTTAAACAGCATTAAAATTCGTGGATTTAAGAGTTTCGCCGAAGACGTTGAACTCATACTTGAACCGGGCATCACTACGATTGTCGGACCCAACGGCTGCGGAAAAAGCAACGTCTCCGATGCGATTCGGTGGGTGCTCGGTGAACAGAGTGCTCGTGGACTTCGGTGTGCTTCTATGCGCGACCTACTTTTCAACGGCGGTGCTAATTTCGCGCCTGCCCAAAAAACAGAGGTAGCACTGCGTTTTTCAAATGGGGACCATGATACCCCCAAACTTGCCTTTGCATCTCCAGAAATTGAGGTATGTCGCCACCTGACCCGGGGTGGTGAAAGTCGCTATCTGATTAATCAGAATCCGTGTCGTCTCCGAGACATCAGCGAACTCTTTATGGACACAGGTATTGGCGTAGATGCTTACTCTGTTATGGAGCAGAGTAAGATTGACCTGATCCTGAACGTCCGTCCCGAAGAACGTCGGTTCCTCTTCGAAGAGGTCGCCGGAATTACCAAGTCCAAACATCGGAAAAAAACCGCACTCCGTAAACTTGAACAGACCGAGCAAAACCTCGCCCGTATCAACGATGTGATTCAGGAGTTACAGCGCGAAACTGAGGAACTCAAGGAACAAGCCGAACAGGCACGCCATTATAATGCACAACAGGCACAGTTAAAGTTTCTTGAATTAGAACTCGCGCATAGGGAATACGATAAACTCCGCACAGACTATAACCAAGCCCAAGCCGACTTGGATGAGGTCTTAACTACTGTCGCGGGTGCATCTGAAACCCTTAAAGCCACTGAAGAACGCATTGAGAACTCCACAAACCGCCGATCTGAGTTAGATGAAGCCATACGTGAAGGACAGGTAGCACTTCGCGAGATCGAGTCACAGATTGAGCACATCGAACGCCAGATAGTACTTCACAAGGAACGCCAACTCAACATTCAACGGCAACGGGAGCGAGCACTCCAGACGCTTGAATCCTTAAAAGCACAGCAAACGGGTATACTTGCACAGCAGCGGAAACGGAACCAAGAATATCAAAAACTTGAGGCATCTTGCAAGATAGAAAAGAGTCGTTTAACAGCACGTCAGCAACTCCTAACAGAACTCGCAGGGCGGATCAGTGGGGCAAAGGATTCTGTACAAGAAGCACAAGATGCCTTACAAGAGATCACGACAGAGTTAACAGAACGCGAACGCGAACACTTAGCGATTGAGCACAAGTTGACAAGTACCGCAGGAAATCTCAACCGCCTCAAAGAAAACAGGACAGCGTTAGCGGCTGAACTCAGCACTGCCAATGATGCTCGCGATGAAGTCCAGTATGCCGAAACACAATTAAAGGCAGCACTCGTTCACATCGAAATTGAAAAAAATCAGATAGAGACAGACTTTAGCGAGAATCAAGATGCACTCCGTAAGATCGAAGCCGAAATCCAAGGACTACAAAACACCTTAGGTGCCAACGTCTCCCGACTCAAATCATTACAAGAATTGCAATCTGCTTATGAGGGATACTATACCGGTGTTCGGGCGATAATGCAGGCAAAAACTCACTACCCCGAGCGGTTTCAAGGCGTGTGTGGTGTCGTTGCCGAATTACTTACAACGGATACTACGTATGAAGTCGCAATTGAGGTGGCTCTCGGTAGTGCCATCCAGAATGTCATTACTGAAACTGCTGAAGATGCGCAAAAGGGTGTCGCTTTCCTTAAACAGCATCGCGCGGGTAGGGTCACGTTCCTCCCTCTGGATATTTTACGCGGGCGTAGATTTGAGGGTGAGGAATTGTTAGACCAGCCCGGTGTTATCGGAATCGCTGAGGAATTGATCTACTACGATTCCAAATACGAGATTGCGATGCGACATCTGCTGGGCAACACACTGGTTATTGAAGATTTGGATTCGGCAATCGCACTGACCCGACAGTTCCGTCTCAGTGCCCGCCTTGTCACGTTAGACGGTGAAGTCATTAATACATCTGGTGCCATCACTGGAGGTCAAACAAACCACAAGCAGAGCGGACTCCTCAGGCGTTCACGCGAACTGGAGATGCTTGAAGACGAGATCGGGAAGTTGACACAAAGTTCCAATAAGAAGAATGAGAAACGCAAAGCGTACGCCGCAGCAATAGCGAATCTGCAAAAGACGCGACAGACACTCATTGGTCAGTGGCAGGATAAACGGGTCGAAAAAGCGTCATTGACAAAAGACTTAGAGCAGGCAAACCTCCAAGTTACTCGGCTTGAACAGCAACTCGCTGCAGTTGAGGTCGAAAACCGAGAATTGGACACCGTAGTAACGGCATCGCGCGAAGAACAACAGGCACTTGAAACTGAAATCCAAGCGTTGACGCAAAGGAATACTCGGACCCAGCGATGGATCGAACGTATGTCCGAACAGATTGAAAGCGAAAATCGGAAACACGCTGAGGTCGCGAGCACCTGTCAAGATATGGAAGTTTTCTTGGCAGGACAGCATCAGAAACTGGAAGGTTTAGCGTCCGAACTCCAAACCCTCAAGGAGGCACAACAACGAACAGCAAAGGATATTGCTGAGCAACAAGAAATTATCAATACAGATGAACAGCAAAAAAGTGATCTCGTGGAGCAGGTAGCCGCCGCGCAACGCGAGTTCCTCCGTTTAGAGGGGGATCGCGCTGAAGCGGAATCACATGTTGAAGAACTCACCGAAGAACGGGAGAGATGCCTTCAGGAGGTAGAGGTGCTCCAAAAGGAGATGCGCGCAACCCGTAGAAACTTTGAGAAACAGAACCGTGCACGCCATAAACTCGAAGTCACTACAACGCAACTTGAGATGCGCATAAAGTCGATCTCGACCCGCATCCATGATAAATACGAGGTATCCATCGATGCACTGCCACCCTTAATGGATAACGAACAAGCGGTGGACGAGATCGATCTGCTGGATAGTATTGAAAAGTTGAAAGCGGAAATCTCTGGAATGGGTGCAGTAAATCTCAAAGCGATTGAGATTTACGAGGAACGTAAGAAACGCCACGACCTCCTTATTTCCCAACGTGCTGATGTCGAGCAGTCGCTTCAATCCACCTATCAGGTGATCCAGAAAATTAACCAAACATCAAAAGAACTGTTCCTCGAGACGTTTGAACAGGTGCAGACGAACTTCCAAGAGGTATTTGCAGAATTTTTCGGCGGTGGCGAAACCGAGTTACTATTGATGGATCCGTCCAATGTGCTTGATTCGGGTATTGATATTATTGCCCGTCCTCCCGGCAAACGTCCACAGAGTATCACGCAGCTTTCCGGTGGAGAACGTTCGTTGGTGGCGATTGGACTCCTGTTCGCTGTCTTCAAAATCAAACCGAGTCCTTTCTGTGTACTCGATGAAGTCGATGCTGCACTCGACGAAGCAAATATCCTCCGCTTTACCAATCTCATCCGGGCATACGCCGAGAACACACAATTCGTCATCATCACACACAACCGGCGCACGATGGAAATCGCTGATGTCATGTACGGCGTAACGATGGAACAAGCCGGTATCTCGAAAATCGTCTCCGCTAAGTTTGCTGAATAGGGAAAGGGTTGTCAGTTAAGAGGTTTTTGTAACAATCATCCCGCCTTGAAAAACACAAGTTGCTACGGACACAATTTTAGAGATGCATCTGCTATTTCTCATAGAAAAACGTTCAGGATCCGCAGCATTTCGTAGCGTAGGGTGTTGGTCTCCTGCGCCCGAAGATGCACACCCTAACAGGTTATGCTACAAAGGTAGTAACTTGGATTACTATATGCCTTTTATCCATAAACCGAAACCAAGAACCATAATATGGACAAATTGAATCGAGATATACTCACAATTCTTCCGCTTTCCGAACGCCAGCACAAAATGACGGTAGCAGATGTCTACCCGTTAGATGTGGAGATCCCGCGCTACGAGAACCCGCACCTCTCCGCCGTTGCAGATCATATTGTTGAGGCGCATCATCGTGGGAAACAGGTGATCTGGATGATGGGCGCGCACGTCATGCGGCGTGGCAATTCCCGTTTCATCATTGATTTGATGGAACGTGGCATCATCACGCATGTCGCTACGAATGGAGCGTGTGCTATTCACGATTTTGAACTTGCACACATTGGCGCAACGCTCGAAGATGTAGAAGACTACATTTGGGATGGGAAGTTCGGCAATTGGGAGGAAACCGGACGCTACCTGAACGAAGCGATTGTTCGCGGTTACCGAGATAAGATCGGTTTTGGAGAAGCCGTAGGGAGGTTCATCCAAGAAGGCGAGATGGACATTCCATTTCCACATCAAGATGTGAGTATGTTTGCCGCAGCATATCGGTTAGGTATACCCTTCACTGTTCACAAAGGTATCGGATACGATATCATCGACCAACATCCCTCCGCCGATTACGCCGCGATGGGATGGACAACAGGCGAAGATTTTCTCCGTTTTGCCAACAGTATCTCTCAATTAGAAGGTGGTGTTTTCCTAAATTTAGGGTCTGCCGTTATGGGACCTGAAGTCTACCTCAAAAGTCTCTCAATGGCTCGCAACATTGCAACCCAGCACGGTAAGGAGATTCGATACTTCACGACTGCGAACTTTGACTTGATCGGTTTCCCCGATTTCCAAGACGAAGGGAAACCCACGGATGCACACTACTACCATCGTCCCAAGAAAACAATTCTCATCCGTACAGTGAAAGACGGTGGTGAAGGCTACCATATCTCTGGCGATTTCTCGATCACTGTCCCACAACTATGCCGCCTGATAAACGCGGGTCTTGCCATGTAATGATCAACTAACCGACAGACGCTATTTCTAAATTGCCTCGCCAGTGTTTCTGTAACATCCGCTTCAGCAACTGATGTCCAGATGCGTTCAGCACTGGGTCGGCTTTGATGAGCAGCTCTGCTTCTTTTTTTGCTGCCTCCAAAAGCGTAGCATCGTGAATGATGTTTGCAATCTTGAAATTTGGGATACCCGATTGGCGTGTCCCGAAAAACTCGCCCGGACCTCGGATGTTCAAGTCTGCTTCGGCAATCCGAAAGCCGTTGTTTGTCCGAATCATCGCTTGAATGCGTTGAAAAGAGTCGTTTCCTTTGGGCGAAGCGACAAGGTAACATGCCGATTGATGCTCACCACGCCCAACACGCCCGCGCAATTGATGCAATTGGGACAACCCAAACCGTTCGGCATTCTCAATCACCATCAGCGTCGCATTCGGAACATCAATGCCCACCTCAATCACCGTCGTTGAGACCAGAACATCTATGTGTCGATCCTTGAAGTTCATCATGACTTCCTGCTTCTCAATGGATTTCATTTGGCCATGTAGAAGTCCGAGACGCAGATCGGGGAATATCTCACGCTGAAGATGCGATGCCATCTCCGTAGCAGCTTTGAGTTCCTCCAATTTTTCGGACTCCTCAACGAGTGGGTAGACAATGTATGCTTGTCTGCTGCGTTGGATCTCCTTCCGAACAGTGCCGTATAATTTTTCCCGCTCCCTTTCTCTTATCCAGTAGGTCTTAATCGTTTGTCTACCGGGAGGCATCTCATCAATAACAGAGACGTTCAGATCCCCATAGAACGTCAATGCCAGTGTCCTTGGAATCGGGGTTGCAGTCATGACGAGTACGTCTGGTGCTGGAGGTGCTGCGGCACCTTGCTTTTGCGCTCCATTTGCCGATTGTGCCTTGTTACGGAGCGTCGCGCGTTGCATCACACCGAACCGATGCTGTTCGTCTATGATAACGAGTCCAAGTTTGTGAAAATCGACCCCTTCCTGTATCAATGCCTGCGTCCCAACGATCAGATCTGCAGTGCCATCAGCTATCGCTGCCAATGCCTCTTCGCGCTCTGATTTTGGCAAGTCACTTTTGAGAAGCACAACGTTTATGTTCTCGGCACCAGTTTGCTCGGTATTCTTGGGCAAATCCCTAAGCATCTCCGAAAGATTATAATAGTGTTGCTCAGCGAGGATTTCAGTAGGAACCATCAGCGCGCCTTGATACCTGTTTTCGATAGCACAGAGCAACGCCATCGCTGCAACAACCGTCTTTCCTGAACCGACATCCCCTTGAATGAGTCTATTCATGACGGTTTCCTGTCGCATATCGTTTTGTATCTCAGCGAAAACCCGTTTTTGTGCACTTGTCAGCTCATACGGAAGCGAAGCAAGAAAATCCCGTAAGAGGGGAGGAGACGTTCCATGCTCTTCCATTCCAATCCGAAACGCAATCCCGTCCTCTGAGATACTACGTTCCTTTTTCATCTCCATTCCGACACTGAGAAGAAAAAACTCCTCAAAAGCGAGCCGTTTTTGCGCCGCTACCCGATGTGCCTCCGATGTCGGAAAATGTATCTCGTTAATGGCGGATTGCCTGTCAACCAAGTGTTGCCGTTGGCGGAGTGCCAGTGGCAAGATCTCAGGTATCTGTTGTCCATATTCATCCAACGCAGTCCGCATCCAAGCACGCAGCATCTTCGCCGTAAGTTTCGCCGTAAGCGGGTATTTCGGGACGATTCGCTTCGTGTGGATTAAGTTTTCTTCTTCGAACAGTTCAAATTCATAGTCGGTGGCTTGGATTTCATTGTAACGACGAGAGAATTTGCCACTGACGACAACCTCAGTGTCAACCGGAAGTAGTGCTTTCATAATGCCGATACGTCTCCCGAAGTTAACGAGGAGTGCCACACCAGTACCGTCGTAAATTGAGACCTTACCAATGCGTTTCCCTTTCGCAGTCGGAGACGAGGTGTGATTGACGACCTTGCCTTGTATGGTTTCCGGTTCGTCATCGTTCCTTCTACCGACCCTATAAATCTCTACCATTTTGGAGCGGTCGATATAATCGCGCGGGTAATATGCCAACAACTCGCCAACCGTTTGGATACTGAGTTCTTCCGAAAGCATCTCGGCTCGACGTGGCCCAATTCCTTTGAGATACTGGAGGGGTTGGGTTAGGAAATCAAGCAAGTCTATGTCTGTTGAAACAGGGGTATCTGAGATTGGGATAGATTCTGAAGGCTCTTCTGCAGGAGCAACTGTCGACGGTTGGTTTTCTGGTGAAATTATACCTTCCTGTTGACTGCTGACCGCTGATGACTGATGGCCACCTCGCTGTGACGGAGGGGCTGTGCCTTGGAAAAGGGGCAAACGTTCCGTTGGCACCGTAGAAACCGGACGTTCCAATGCCTGCTCCTGCTTTGGAGGTGAACTTTCGGGGGTGTTTTCTACTTCCGCAAAAAGAGGCAGCATATCCGTCTGGGCACTTTTTTTTGAACTCGTCCGCTGGGGTCCCGATTGCTGGCGTGTTTGCGCCGGCTCAACACCTGTGCCGACTATATCCGAGGCACTTCGTTGTCCGTGCCCGAGTGCGGCATCAATGCGTTTCGCCGCATCCTTAAGTGTATGCCGGCGTTCGGTGGACGATGCAGTGGCGTAATTTTCAAAGAGGCTCGACAAATCCTTTAGTAATTCTTTGTCAGCTGCCTCTAATGTGAAGTTCTCTCCGTTCTTTACCCATAACTGGACATAGTTTCCCAATCCGTCAATAACAACATCGTCGCGGCACCCCTTTCGGAGTTCTTGTTGAAAAGGACGACGGATAGTGGTAAGGATTTTTGTGAAATTGTTCATGTTTTTTTATCGGAACCAGACGCTGTTATCTGCGCTGACAAGATTGCCAAACTCGCTATTTTTGAGACTTTACTAAGGAGATTTGCAACCGCATGACTCCGTGATCGAGGGACATAGATTCTGTTAATATATTAGACGCAAATTCCGCAAAAACGTTGAGTTCTCTTGGCAAAACGGGGTTGACACAACATCTCAAATGGTCTATAATTTCCTTAAATCCAACTGACTTGTAATTCACGCCATTAAAAGGAGCCATGACATGGTATCTCCATACTTGACGGATGGCCAACAAAAACATTGGCAAAAAGAGGGGTTTTTGCTCATCAAAAATGTCTTGTCACCTACTGAGATTGATACACTTTTGACAGCAGTGGATTCCGCGATTGAAACGTATGTCCAAGAAACGCCAAGTCTACAAGGCAATAACTCGTTTGGAAAGGGAGCCTATACGATTATCCGCGCCATTGAACGGACCGATGCCCTTGATCCACTCACCGATCATCCGCGTATTTTCGGTACTATCCTTTCAATGATGGGGCCGTATCTTCAAATCATGGGGACGCAAATCTACGTTCGGCACCCTGATGCGGAGGCACTGATGGCGTTTCATACCGATGCCGGTCCTTCGTTGCAACGTATCCATCCACATGCAGATAGTTTGCCGCTGCAGTTCAAAGTACAATTTTTCTTAACCGATCTGAGTGAACCTAATCAGGGGAACTTTATGTGTGTCCCGGGTAGCCACAAGGTTTCTTTTCCTGAGAATGGATTTAAAAAAGGCAAGTATCCCGAAGGTGCGATTCAGGTCATTGCAGAAGCTGGAGACGCAGTCATCTTCCCATGGGCATTGTGGCACGGTGTTGGTCCGAATCAGACTGAACGCATCCGTAAAAGCGTGACCTTCCGCTATGGACAGATGTGGTCCCGACCTTACGATTACGACACACTTCCTGCGGACGTACTCGCACGGATGACACCCCGCCGTCGAAGACTATTCGGCGATATGGGTGAAGACTATCACCCAACTGATTACTTCAAACCGCACGACCAACTTGAAGTTATCTGTCAAGACGAGTGGAGTGTCTCGCTCCCATGAGGACACCCTAACTAAGATAATCCAAGTTGCCGTAGACACGATTTTAGAGATGCATCTGCTATGTTTCAGTGAAAAACGCTCAGGCCCCGCAGTATTTTGTAGCGTAGGACACCGTGAGTCTCCTGCGCCCGAAGATGCACAACCTAACAAGTTATGCTACAAAGGGGCAACTTGGGTTAAGATAGATGTGGTTTCCTGACCGCACCGAAGCATTTCTGAAAACGCTTTTACAGATGCGGTTTGAAAGTGCCTCTACCGATTAGATCGTATGTTGTTGCAATTTCTCAAACAGATCCCGGAAAATCGCATCCCGATCAACACTCGCCGCGACGCGCATCAGGTGGCGACTGTTATCAAAACTCCATGTCGCCGCTTCCGTCAAAATAGGACTGTGGACAATCTCCGTTGACACCCATGCCGGGTTGACGAGATATGCTGTTGCGGATATATCCCATATTACCTTTGACCAAGCGAAGTGATCGCTCGAGTAGTCTTTAAAAATCTCGACGAGGTAGTCGCCAATTTTTCCCCTGCCCTGTACATAGCGTTCCATCTCTGCAACTGTCGTGTGCAGATGTGAGACAACCCCACGTGCGGGTAGCCAAACGAATGGCACGCCGCAATCTAAAACCACTTGTGCGCTTTGAAGATCCTGCATCAGGTTGAACTCTCGGGTGTGCGGCCAGTACAATGGATTCCCGCCAAGCCAAACGATAACAATGCGTTTGATAATTTCAGGCTCTATTAGGATAGCGGAGGCGACGTTCGTTATAGCACCCACGGCAACTACGTAAAGTGGATATTCAGGTGTTGCTGCCATCGCACGTTCAACCATATCGGTAGCGGCATCGCTCGGCACGGGAGTCTCTCTATCGGCGAGAAACGCTTTAGAACCGCGATAGACGAAACTCTCGGTAGGGACATTGAGAAAGTCCAAAAGTCTCAGAATCTCATCGTAGCTTTTCTCCATGCCGTCTTCGGGGCTGTTTGATCGGTTGTTGTGGAAAGGAACGGCATAAATTGCTTGAACGTTGAGGTGTTCTGGTGAGAGTAGTGCGTGGACAACCGCAAATTGGTCGTCAATTTCGTTATAGGTGTCAGTGTCAAGGACCATTCGCACCTGTCCCGTCGGAGGCTGGAGCATCTCCAAGCGTTTTGACTCTGACAGCGTTGGAAAGTTCATAAGCGGTTTTACCTCGTGTAATGAAAATTTTCTTTACTATATCACACCTAAATTCGTGATACAATAAAAATGGTAACACTTGAGAGAAATCTAAGTAAAAACTTCAGACAATTGTTATTAGATTGATACATGTAACTGTTTGACAGAAAATCGTTTCCGTAGTATAATAATTGAGAAATATGAGAATATGTCTGTTGCTACCGGCTTACAACGAATCCAAAACAATTGGACAGATAATTCAGGAATCATATAAGTTTATCAATGAGATTGTTGTTATTAACGACGGTTCATCAGATGAAACAGCAGAGATTGCGGCTGCATGCGGGGCAGTCTGTTTGACAAACGCTATGAATTGTGGGAAAGGGAACGCCTTACGAAAAGGCTTTGCCTATGCCCTTGAGTGTGGGTACGAACTAATTTTCACCATGGATAGCGATGGACAACACCAGCCTGCGGACATACCACGTTTTTTGGAACACTTTGACAACACACGTCCCGATATACTCATTGGAGCAAGGGCAACACAGGACTTGCGGACATCGATGCCGCTTCACAGACGGATGAATAACTGCTTAATTTCTTATGTGGGTTCAAAGTTATGTGGGCAACAAGTCCCTGATTTTCAATCGGGATATCGGCTTATTCGTGATGAGGTTCTACGACAGGTTCATTTGGAAACAGAGCGTTATGAAACGGAATCTGAACTGTTGATAAAAGCAGGGCGACTCAGGTTCCGAATTGAGAGTCTGCCCATTCAGACCCGGTACGGCGACGAGATCAGTCATATTAAACCGCTTCGAGAGATGCGGCTTTTTACACGATTATTATTGCGGAGTTTATAAGGGTTGCATAGCAATCCGACCTGACAACTACGAAAAAATGGATTCACTCCGGCACTTTATTAACGGTTTTCTGATAGGCATCGCCAACATCATCCCCGGTATGAGTGGCGGGACCCTCGCTCTCGTTTTAGGTATCTATGAACGGCTCATCGGCGCATTACGAAGGATCGGACTTTCTACGGCAAAAAAACTATTAGGAGGCGCGACATTCAGGAAAAACGCTTTGGAAGAAGCGCAAACGGAGTTGCGTCGAATTGATTTCGGTTTTCTGGCATTGTTAGGAAGCGGTGCGATAGCTGCCTTACTGCTCACGTCAAAACTGATTGTCTATCTGCTGAACCATCATCACGATGCGACTTACGGTTTTTTTAGCGGCCTAATTCTGATCTCCATCCTGATACCCGTGCGGATGCTAAAGGTATTCCGTTGGAAAGAACTTTTAGTTCTACTGATTGCTGTCGCACTGATACTAAGTTTGTCTGTCGGCACGGGCGAAAAACAGTTAGATCGGGTTGCATATAAGTCTGGAACGGAGCCGACGTTGGATCGTGAGGTATTCGAGCGCGTGCCTGGAGCTCCAACGTATTGGGAACTCGTACTCTTTTTTGGAAGCGGCGCGCTGGCGATTTCAGCAATGATTCTGCCCGGTATTAGCGGTTCGTTTCTGATGCTCGCCCTCGGTGTCTACTTCCCCCTCTTGACGGCAATAAATACAATATTAGAAGGCATTCCAGCACTGTTCAAAGGTATTTTCGAGCAGCCGATGCTCGAAAGTCTGCTAACAATTAGTATTACGGCAGTTGGATGCTTGGTCGGACTTTTAGCATTTACACGGTTGCTTAACTATTTGCTGGAACGCTATCGAAACCTGACGATTTCCTTTCTTATCGGGTTGATGGTAGGTTCACTTTACGGGTTATGGCCCTTTCGCGAGTTTGCAATGGTAGATGGAGAACGGATAGACACGGCTCACATCTCACCACAACTCGATATGAACATGCTTATCACTCTGGCAGCTTTTCTTGTCGGTTGCGGTGTTATATATTTATTTACGCGTTTGGAGAATTAGATGGAATGGCTATCAGTTAAATAAAAAATGAAAAAAATAAAAAACGTCGGTTTATTTGTCAATACTACCAAAGCAAACGCCGGGGGTGTTGTCGAAGGTGTATCTGCGTGGCTTCAAGGGCGAGGTATGGTACCTCTTCTACCAGAGGAACAAGCGATTGAGTTAGGATGTCCGCGAATCGGTATTTCCAAAACAGACTTAATAGAGCAGGCAGATGTGCTTCTCGTTCTTGGTGGAGATGGCACACTCCTGAACGCAGCACACACACCGAAGATTGAAAATGTGCCTATCTTAGCAATCAACATCGGAACGCTTGGATTTTTGACCGATGCCTCCCTCGATGAACTCTATCCGACGCTGAACGCGCTTTTGACAGGGGCTTACCGGATAGAGCATCGGATGATGTTAGAGATTATTGTGAACAGCCAAGTCCAAGCGACCCAAGGGCCACAACCATTTCAGGCGTTTGCCCTCAACGAGGTTGTGATTCGGCACTATACACATCTTATTGAATTAGATGCTTACGTTGATGGGGAACTTTTTATACCGTATAACGCTGATGGACTGATCATCGCAACGCCGAGCGGATCGACTGGATATTCGCTCTCTTGTGCGGGTACTATCATCTCACCACAACTGGAGGCAATCCTACTAACACCCATCGCACCACATAGCTTGACTGTGCGCCCTTTCATCGCCGATGGCGATGCGGAAATCACCGTCAAAATGCGGGCTGCATATCAGAGTGTAGATGTTTTTGTAGATGGTCAACGCGATACACACAGCCTCACCGCTGGAGCAGTCATAAGGGTAAAAAAAGCGGAACGAACAATTCAACTCATTCGTTCGCAGCACCATAGTTATTACAGAGCTTTGCGTGAAAAACTCATGTTGGGTGAAAGATTTTTTAAATAATTGCCCGCTACGCTGTCCTCTATTACATTACGGGCAGGTTTCTGGGGAGCCGCAACTGAAATAAGGATATGGACAGCAGAGCAGCACACATAAGGTGCAGGTGACTCTAACACAAAAATTGTTAAGATCACAGATGCCATGACGTATCCGCAAGGTAAAATTAAAAATGATAGACACACTCTCTATCCGCAACATTGCTCTCATAGATGAACTTGATTTGGAACTGGCACCGGGTCTGAACATCTTCACGGGTGAGACAGGTGCTGGCAAATCGGTTATCCTCAAGGCGATAGGATTGGTTTTAGGTGAGAGAACCTCTGCTGATATTGTCCGCGAAGATGCCGATTTTGCGGAGGTGGAGGTGAGTGTTGCACCTGATGACGAGCATCCGATATGGCAGACGCACTCGGACGAGACTGCCGATTCAATGTTGACCGGTTCCTTTAGCGAGGTGCTGGATCCGTCGGACGTACTAATTCTCTCCAGAAGAATCACAGCAAAAGGGAGAAGTCGCTGTCAAGTTAACGGACGTTTGGTGAATTTGAAGCAGTTGCAGGCACTTGGGACATTTCTTGTAGATATCCACGGTCAACACGAGCATCAATCGTTATTTAGAACACAAACACACCTTAAGCTCTTAGACGACTTCGGCGGTAACAGTGAGGAGCAACGACACATTGGTAACATATACGCACAATTACACGCCTTGCAACGAGAATCCGCGTCCCTCAGGGAGACCCTGAAAGCATCAGAACGGGAAAAGGAACTCCTTGAATTTGAGATCAAAGAACTGACTTCGGCAGATATGGAGGAAGGTGAGGACGAAAAATTGGCGGATGAGGCGCGTATCCTTAAGAACGCAGAGGCACTGCGTAAGTCCGCGAATTACGTGTATCGACAACTGGAGGATGACCACTCCGGGATGGGAAGTTCCGGCAGCCCTCTTGAACGTCTGAGAGATGCCGCGAAGGAACTGATAAAATTGTCCGAAATCGATGACAGTCTCTCGGAATCGGGAGATCGACTGGAATCATTGCTTTACGAACTGGAGGACATCTCGTCACAAGTCCGTCACTACGCGGAAACAATAGAATCTAATTCAATGCGATTAGACGAAGTTACCGATCGGTTAGCGTTGATAGCGAAACTCAAACGGCGTTACGGGAACTCTATTCCAGAGATATTGGCTTATCACGCTGATGCAGAAAAAAAATTAGAGACGCTACAACTCGGCACAGAGAAACAGGATTTGTTGCAGGTGGAGATCCACAAAACGATTCAAGAAGCACAGCGTCTATGCACCGCGCTCTCCGCGAAACGGCAGCATGTTGCTAAGCACCTCTCAGAACGGATTGAAAAGGAACTGCGTACACTCGGCATGGACAAAGCAGAATTTCATGCATCCGTTCAGCATATCCCAAATGACCGTGGTCCGTTTCAGATAGACGGGAAACGCTATGCATTCCGCTCTGACGGGATGGACGATGTAGAATTTTTAATTGCGCCGAATGTAGGATCCGAGGCCCGCCCGATCGCCAGAATCGCATCAGGTGGTGAAATCTCGCGCATCATGCTCGCGTTAAAGACAGTGCTGGTTCAAGTTGATGAGATTCCTACACTGCTCTTTGATGAAATAGACAGCGGTATCGGAGGCAAGGTTGCAGACGTAGTTGGAAAGAAATTGAAGGAACTCTCGGCATTTTCTCAGGTTATTTGCATTACACACTTGGCACAGATTGCCCGCTTTGCAGACAGACATTTTCGGGTTGAAAAGAAGGTGGTAGGTGAGCGTACACTGATTACAGCGAAACCGTTGACTGCGGAAGAACAGGTTAATGAAATCGCCCGCATGCACGGCGGCGAAGAAACCGAAATAGGTCTTGCACACGCACGAGAATTGCTGTCAGGGGAATAGTTATTGGTTACCGGAGGAAAGGTTATCGGCCATCGGTTGTCGGTTAAAAGAAGATTTTGTTAAACGAAACCTCTTAACTGATAACTGAAAGAGTTGCGTAGCAACTCGAACCGAAAACTATAAAAAAATGGATGAAAGGTTCACACAAGCCAGTGGAACGCATGTCTACACTGGATGCGAGTTATTAGTTAAGGGTGCCCTAGAGAGCGGTGTTAGCCTCCTTACAGGCTATCCGGGCTCCCCGATTGCCGAGGTTTTTGACGTTATCGAACGCAATGCCGAGTTGTTGAAAACCAATGGCATCGTCGCGCAGATAGCCAACAACGAGGCGTTGAGTATCGCGCGACTCAACGGTTCACAGATGGCTGATGTCCGCGCGATTACATTTATGAAAAGCGTCGGTTTTCATGTCGCCTCTGACGCACTCGCGATTAGTAACCTTGCAGGAACAACTGGTGGTGCCGTTGTGGTCGTCGGCGACGACACATGGTCACACAGCACACAGGTGCCTGCCGATTCTCGATTTTTGGCACGACATGTCCAAACACCACTTATTGAACCTGGGACTTTTCAGGAACTTAAGGACTGGATGAACTGTGCCTTCCAAATCTCCGTAGCATCGAACCTCTATGTCTGCTACTTAACTACCGAAAATCAGGCAAGCGGAGGTGGCAATGTTGAACTCCATCCAAACATTTATCCCGAAATTAGCGATTTGAAGCAAATCAACTTGGATACTCAACTCATCGATGCCGATAAACGGGTTGTTTTACCTCCACATACTGCACAGATTGAGGTGGAGGCATTGAGAGAACGAATGCCCGCTGCCCTTGAAACAGCACGGGACCTTGGACTCAACACAATCCAGTTCATGGGCGATACTCCACATCGAAAGAAGCACCGTCTCGGATTTGTCAGTGCTGGCTTAGCTTATACCTGCCTACGCCACGCGCTCCGGGAATTGCAGTTAGAGGGTGAGATTCCGATTCTCCAACTTGGTATGACGCACCCTATTGACAAGAACATCCTCAGAGAGTTCGCGGCACAAGTTGACGAAATTTACGTCGTTGAGGAAAAACGCCCGCTTTTAGAGAACGAAATAAAAGCATTCATCACTCACGGGTATCAGAATGGAGACATGGATCGATATGTAAATGTGTGGGGCAAACAATTTCCCAACGGCATGGCAGGAATCCCGGTAACTTCTGGTTTAGATGCCTCCATTCTCATTCAAAAACTCATTCCACTTCTCAAACATCTCCTCGGCAGAGGCGGCACATCTCCCGTAAACGCAGCAACCCATCACAATCCAAAAATCGATCTGGAACATCTCTCCCGTGAAGAAACGCTGCAAAAACAGGTATCCGAACAGCAAATAGACATTCCTCAACGGACACCTACCTTTTGTCCCGGGTGTCCGCATCGTGATTCTTCGAGCGTTTTCCTTGAAATTACCCAGCAATTCATGGACGCGGACTATATGAAGAAGCACCACGATTCAGTACCGGTCGATCTCGTCTTTCATGGAGACATCGGTTGCTATTCAATGCTCAAATATGAACCGTTTCCACGCCTCATGCACAACCTTTCTGCGATGGCATTAGGGGGTGGTGCGGGGGCTGGCATCGACCCGTTTATTACAAACAAGCAGGTCGTTTTCATGGGGGATTCAACCTTTTTCCACGGTGGAATGGCAGCGATTTCAGATTCAATCAAAAACAACCAAGATATTGCCTACATTATTTTAGACAACCAAACAACAGCGATGACGGGACATCAACCGACTCCTGCCGATGAAATTGACCTTCTCGGCAACCCGACGTTCGCACAAGATATTGAGCAAGTGGCACAAGGACTCGTCGGTAACTCCGATATAGAAATCGTACGTACCAACCCGGAAGACAGGGTGAACTACAAAAAATATCTGGAAAAAACCATTCTCAAATCCGGAGTCAAAATTGTTATTGCCGATAAAGAGTGTGCGATTACCTATCATCGTAGGATTCGTCGTGGACAACAACAAACAATAGCTAAAGACGGCTTTCTTAAACACGAGAAGCATATCAATATAACCCATGAGGTGTGTGAGTTCTGTCGAGAATGCACCACTGTAACGGGATGCCCCGGTTTAAAAATAGTTGATACCGATTATGGTGAGAAAATCGCCATCGATCAGTCAAATTGTGTCTCTGATGGTGCCTGTGCCCGGATTAAATATGCATGTCCCGCGTTTGAAGAGGTTATCGTCACACGCAAACGCCCTCCCCAAAAACAAACAACAGAATCCGGCAATCGTGCACTCTTAAATGATGAACCTTTACCACCGCCACTACTACGGACATTCGATCAGAGTTGGAACATGTACGCGGCAGGTGTTGGGGGCATGGGGATTGGGACAATATCGAAAGTCCTTGTTGTCGCAGGCTATCTCCAGGGCTACAACGTGACGTTTTGTGATAGGAAAGGGCTGGCAATTCGCAATGGCGGAGTCTATACACACATCGTATATACGCAACCGGATGTCCATGCTTCCCCTATGATTCCATACGGTAAGGCGGATCTCCTATTAGGGCTTGATATTTTAGAGGCGGTCCGCGGGATTACCGCACAATCACTCTTCCGCATCGCGTCATCGGACCGGACCGCTGCTGTCGTGAATACAGCGAAAACTGAAACGATAACCACTCTCATCGGCAAAGACCAATTCGATCCTGAGACCCTTGAAGCATCACTTCAGACCTATACGAACGCAGACACATATTTTGGGATCGATCTATTTACAATCTCTGAGCAATTGTTTGGTAATAAGCTATACGCGAACATGATGCTTCTTGGTACTGCTTTCCAACGGCAATTGATACCTATCGAACTGGAACCGCTCCAATTAGCACTTAAACAGATGGTGCCGCATGCCGATTTAGATACCAATATGAAAGCGTTCACCGTCGGGCGTCGCCTTGCATTAGAGCAGGGTAGATCCTTCGTAGGCGTAAGTTCCGAAAAGCCCTTAGCAACCTATGCCGAAATGCTTTCGGCAAAACAACAGATATTGAGAAAAAAACGTAATGGGAAACGTTTCGCGCGAGAATACGTAACAATAGTTAAAAGTACCATTGAGACGCTTGATCTTGATTCAGACGGCATCCACCGAACCCTCGCACTGTATATCTATGATTTGATTCAGTTCGAGGATATCAACTACGCTCGGGTATACGCCGAAAAGATTAAACAGGTGCACGCACACGATTCATCAAGGCATGACTATCGCGCGACAAAAGCTGTGATTCGCTACCTTCATAAGGTAATGCTAATCAAGGACGAGGTTTACGTCGCACATTTGCTAACGAGCGAAGAAAAATTGCAGCGGGATAAGGAGTTATATAAGATTGACCCAGCAAACGGCGATAAGATTAAATACGTTCATCTCAATCGTCCACACTTTACTGTGATGGGGCTTGATTTTGAAGCGGACATTGACACACGAAATTGGCAATTGCAGCTGATGAAGCGGATGAAGTTTCTAAGACGTTGGCTTTCGGGGTGGCACGCCAAGGAGAAAGCGTTCCGAGAATGGTATATTACCCGCGTGATAGATACCTTCTCGCCGACTGACACTGAGACGTACGAAAAGCACCTCCAAGCGTTAGAATGCGTGGAGGAAGTCCGTGGCTATCGAGAAATTCGTTATCCGAAGATGGAAAAGGCGAAACAGAGGGTTGAAAATCTACTCTTTTAACTATCGTCGAAGGCTCATCGTTCTACTTCGTTCCACGATGGTTTTCAGTTAATCCCAGAACGAGTGGAAACATGTACAATTCAAAAAGTGGTAAGCTGAATTTTGGTAAGATAATCCAAGTTGCTACGGACACGTTTTTAGGAAACCTATAGATGCCGTTTTTCAGCGAAAAACCTTCAGTATTTAGATGTTTTTGTACCATAGGAGACCGTGAACTTGTGGACATTTATGCACAACCTCACAGGTTATGCTACAAGGGACAACTTGGGTTAAGATAACTGTCGGTTGACAATCTATTCCTAACGGTAAAATAATGCAGACACGACATATATTGACCGGACATACTCGCATTGTCGGTGTTATTGGTGATCCCGTTGAACACAGCCGTTCACCGCAAATGCACAATGCTGCTTTTGCCAAAGCAGGTCTTGATTTCGTATACGTCCCGTTTCATGTCCGTCCCGACGATTTGACAGATGCGATTGCTGGGTTTAAAGCGGTTAATGTCGTCGGTATTAATGTAACACTCCCACACAAACAGGCAGTCATCCCGCATCTCACCTCAATCTCTCGGGAAGCGGAACTCATTGGTGCTGTGAATACACTGACGTTTGTTGAAGGGAACATATATGGCGATAATACAGATGCCCCTGGTGTCTTAAAAGCCTTAGAAGAGGATGGGAATATGCCTGTTCCAGTGGGAGAGAACATTGTCGTCTTAGGAGCAGGTGGGGCTGCGAGGGCTGTCGTCGTTGCGTTAGCACTCAGAGGCGTAGCATCTATTACAATCGCCAATCGCACAGTAGAAAAGGCGATCTCTTTAGCAGAAGAGATGGTTCGGAAGACAGGTGTTTCCATGCAAGGAATGGGGCTCACGGATGAACGATTGCCTCTGGCTGTTAGCGAAAGCAAACTCCTTGTCAACACCGCAACGACGAGCATGGATGTAACACAACCATTGCTCATTTCTCCCGACTGGCTTCAACCGAATACTATCGTCTACGACATTGTGTATACTCCCCCGGTAACACCTCTGATGCAAGCCGCAACCCAGCGCGGATGTCAGACTCTTGGCGGCATCGGGATGTTAGTTCATCAAGGAACTATCGCTTTTGAAAAATGGACGGGTGTTATACCGTGCCCTGAGACAATGCGTCAGGCACTCTTGATATAACTGTTATGGAATAATCTTACAATCTCCCACGGTTCACCAAGACAGTACGAAAGGAGTCAATAACGACATAATGAACCAGCAAGAACAGGATTTTACGCCGATTCGCTGCGTTATACTTGGCACACCTTATATCATAAAACCGACAGAAGAACTAATGCCAGAAGCAATCCACGAATTGGTTGAACACATCAAAAGTTTAGTTGAATCCTATATCAGAAGGGGCTTTGACGAACAGAGGGTTCCGTTGTTGGTCGCTTTCCATGTCGCCGATGAAAAACGTCGGCTTCAGGAAAAGTACGAATCACCCTTGTACCGGATGGTAGAACGGTTACAATCTGCGATTGAAGAGGAGACGGAGCCCGAGACTACCGAAGAGGAGCCATCAGAGATCAGTTAAAAAGGGTTTGCTTTTGCGACCGACGGTTTCCGATAACCATTTAAGGCATCTGTTGCCTACGCTAACGGAGTAACAGTACAGCGAGAATGCCAAATACCGGTAGCAAGGCAATTAAAACTTTGACTTCGATCAGATAATTTTTATAACGCTGAACCGTGGAATTCTGCTCTATCCACTGGTTGATGAATTCAATTCGTCGATGGATGGACGGGTGTGTGTTGAAAATTTCAAAGAAACGCCGGATCGACCTCGGCACTGAATTGAGCACTGCAAGTTTCGCCAAGGCTCCTTTGAAAGCTTCCGGTTTTTCTGTAAGTCTCACCGCATATAGGTCTGCTTGATGTTCGCAACGCCTCGACAAATACCGAAAAATAAAAATAAAATAAACGATTAGAAAGGTCAGCGAACATAATGTTGATACCACTGACAAAAGAGGTTGCGATTCCCCAAGGTATGCGACCAACGGCTCCTCAACCAGCAAATAAAAAAAAGGATAATTCAAGAGATAGAAGAGTGCGAAAAGCATATATGCTGGAATGTGTCTATAGCGGATATGTCCAAGTTCGTGAGCGACAACAGTTTCAATTTCTTCATCTGTGAAGTATTCAAGAAGCGCGTCTGTCAGAAAAATGCGACGATTCCACGGAAAGGTCCCCGCGACAGCTGCGTTGGCTATTAACAACGAGCCAGTTTTCCACACGACAATCTCCCGATATTTTATTCCACTCTGTCTTGTCAACCGATCCAATTTCTCCTTCAGCACCGAATTCATCGCGAGTCGTTCTGTTTTCCATAGAAGCCGCATTAATAACGGGGCAAAGATATAAACGGAAACAATTACCGGCAGAATCAGCCCAATTAGAATGTACGGATGCTCGACGATGAATACCTTTGCTGAATATGGAAGCCAATGAACAGTGTCCATTATCATCAAGTAAAGGAACATCGGCAACAACGGGAAAAGTAAAAATTTGAATTGCAGGCTGAGAACCTCTCTGTAGTGCCCTGGTTGAAGTCTATTCACTCGATAAAACGCAAGTCGGATACAGATAAGTCCGATGAGTAGGGGAATTAACGCGAGGAGTTGGCGTAAATGTGGCATCGGAAAGAATGAAAAGTATTTTTCAATCAGCATCGGCAGATTCAACAGATACAGATTGCAGAGGTATGCCGCTAAACTGAGGCATTCAAAAACAATCATGAAGCGTCGCAGGCGATAGAGTGTTGGCAGATTCTTCTCCTCGTGTGCAGGAAAAGTTCTCGCGACATAGGACACCACGAAACATGTGATAAGAACAGGGAACCCTGTCAAGACGATTGTCCAGAGGACTACCTGCATATCAGTGATGTTCATGCTTGTTTGCAGCGGCTCAAAGGAAAAAAGGAAGAGGAGACCAGCAATTAAGATGATACTTATCTGTCCCATTCTATTTTTTTTCTTTAACCCAAGTTGCTACGTACACAATTTTAGAGATGCATCCCCTATTTTCATTGAAAAACGCTCAGGCTCCACAGCAATTCGTAGCGTAGGAAACCGTGGGTCTCCTGCGTGCTTAAGAG
>RKRR01000110.1 GCA_007571305.1 Candidatus Poribacteria bacterium
GAACCGACAACCACAATTTCAAATCGCATCTCATCATTGGCACTGGTGGTGGCATCGTGTTGAGGGGAGCAGTGTGCCTTTGCTGAGATAAACCTTTGGATTCATATCTATAAAGCAAAGCCGTAGGCATACGACCCTGATTGTCTACGGCTTTTTTTATGCCTATTTTCTGTTGAGCAAGGAGAAAAAATGGAAATTCTTAATCAACTCAAAACCGATCAGAACGGTTTAATTCCTGCCATCATACAGGACGATGAGAACAAAGAGGTCCTCATGGTCGGCTATATGAACCGCGAGGCTGTGCGGAAAACATTAGAATCAGGGCGTGTCTGCTTCTGGAGTCGTTCCCGCCAAAAATTGTGGATAAAGGGGGAGACTTCAGGACATACACAGACAGTTAAATCTATCGCGGTAGATTGTGATGGTGATGCCCTACTCATAAAGGTTGATCAGAAGGTCGCAGCATGCCATGCGGGTTATCGCTCCTGCTTCTTTAGGGAAGTTTCCCTCGATGGTGAGTCAACACATATAGTAGGTGAAAAGATTTTCGATGCAGATACTGTCTATTAAACTCCTACATTTTGTCGGCTCTTGTATCCTGGCATCCGTTCGAGAATTGCTTGATTAAATTCATCTATAGTCTCGATGTTATAGGAAAGCCCTAATTATCTGTTCAGGGATAGTCGGGCGTTTGTAGCGGGCTAAAATTACAAAGTTAGCGTATGTCCATTTAAAAAATTAAACAAAACGATAGCCTGCAACAAAGGCGCAGGCGGATATACGGATAAGAACTTGAACTCCAGACATCCCTGACCGAACCGCAAGGAATAATTAAAAATGTATTATCCTACGTTGGCAGATTTTCGCGAGGCAGCGAAATCAGGAAACACAGTCCCAGTCCACCGATCAATTTTGGCAGATATGGAAACGCCAGTGTCTGCTTTTTACAAGTTGATGCCAGATAATTACGCGTTCCTGCTTGAAAGCGTTGAAGGTGGTGAGACCCTTGCGCGTTACTCTTTTTTAGGGAGTCAACCCTCGGTGCTTTTCCAAAGTAAAGGGCATCAGGTTACCATTCAGTATTTAGAGAAAGGCGAAACCGTAGTTCAGGAATATGAAGATCCATTGCGTGCCCTTGAGGAATTGATGCAGAACTACCGACCTGTTGACACTGAAGAGTTACCAAAATTCCACGGGGGTGCAGTTGGTTATATGAGTTACGACATGGTGCGTTTCGTCGAGGAGTTACCAGATGACACCGAAGATGAATTGCAACTCCCCGATTGCTTTTTCATGATTGCCGAGACGCTTCTGATATTTGACCATGTGAATCACCAGATTAAGGTTGTGGCGAACGCGCGTATTGATGGAGATGTGGATGGGGCTTATGCGAATGCAATTGCGAAAATTGAGGCATTGGTCGACAAACTCACAACCACTTCCGAAGCATATTTACGCAGGGATAGTGTCGAGCATCGGGAGCAGTCCGATAAAATCATATCTGACCCCCAATCGAACTTCACGAAATCCGATTACGAAGCCGCTGTTAGGCGTGCTAAGGAATACATAGCCGCAGGCGACATCATTCAGGTTGTACCTTCGCAGCGATTCAGTTGTCCAGTAACTGTAGACTCGTTCGATATATATCGGGCATTGCGAATGGTCAATCCGTCGCCCTACATGTATTATCTACAACTTGATGGTTTTGACATCGTAGGGGCATCACCAGAAATGATGGTTAGAGTAGAGGATGGAATCGTCCAAACGCGTCCAATTGCAGGAACACTTCCGCGCGGTACAACTGCTGAGAAAGACCGGGAGTTGGAGCAGAAACTTCTCTCCGATCCGAAAGAACGGGCAGAGCATGTCATGCTCGTTGATTTAGGACGGAACGACCTCGGTCGGGTTTGTGAATATCACACCGTTGAGGTGACCGATTTTATGATAGTCGAACGTTTCTCACACGTGATGCACATCGTTTCACACGTCGTGGGACGATTACGCGAAGATCTTACGGCTTTTGATGTTCTGCGCTCATGTCTCCCCGCTGGTACACTCTCCGGGGCACCGAAGATACGCGCAATGGAAATCATTGATGAACTTGAACCGACGCGTCGTGCTACGTACGGCGGAGCGGTGGGTTATTTCAGTTTTTCCGGCAGTGCAGACACAGCGATCACTATCCGAACTGCGGTTATCAAAGATAACACTGCTTATGTGCAAGCAGGGGGTGGTATCGTTGCGGATTCAGTGCCGGAAACTGAGTATTACGAAACCGTGAGTAAAGCGCGAGCAATGCTCAGTGCTATTGCTTTAGCAGAGCAAGGTTTCTTACTGTAACCCAAGTTGCCACCTTGTAGCATAACCTGTTAGGTTGTGCATAAATGTCCACAGGAAACCAAAGGTTTTTCGTTGAAAAACGGCATCTATAGGTTTCCTAAAAACGTGTCCATAGCAACTTGGGTTACTGTAATGACTGACTTCTCACACAAAGGAGACGAAAAATGGTTTTAATGATTGATAACTACGACTCCTTTACCTATAATTTGGTGCAGTATCTGGGTGAACTCGGTGCTGACTTGGAGGTTCATCGGAGTCGAAAAATAGGATTGGACGCATTAGATGCACTGAAACCAGAACGGATTGTGATTTCACCTGGTCCCTGCACGCCAAAAGAAGCAGGTATATCTAACGATACCATAAAGCATTTCGCTGGTAAAGTCCCGATTTTAGGTGTCTGTCTCGGTCACCAGTGCATCGGAGACGTGTTCGGTGGTGAAGTTGTTAGGGCAGATCGGTTGATGCACGGGAAAACCTCAATGATAGTGCATAACGATATTGAGCTTTTTGAAGGATTGGATAATCCATTTGAAGCGACACGCTACCATTCGCTCATCGTAAAAAGAGAAACGCTGCCGGATTGCCTTGAGGTCACTGCCTGGACGGAGCAGGATGAAATTATGGGGCTTCGGCACAAAACTTTACCAATATGGGGTGTGCAGTTCCATCCAGAATCAATTTTGACAACTGCTGGAAAGAGTCTACTCAGCAATTTTTTGGCATTGTAGATACGGTTTTAAAAACAGAGAGGTTTAATAATGACAAAACAGACAAACAAAACGACCCCTGTCCCGGTCTTGGTTTCTTGGTCTTCAGGCAAAGATTCTGCGTGGGCACTTCATACACTACGGCAACAGCCGGAACGCTACGATGTTCGCGGTATTTTTACGACTGTCACAAAGACATTTGATCGTGTCTCCATCCACTCTACGCCAGCCTGGGTGCTGAAGCAGCAATCTGAAAAGCTGGGGGTACCGTTGTACGAGATACCGATCCCCTATCCTTGTTCTAATGCGATTTATGAGGAAGCGATGCGAAAGTTTCTCGATGAGGTGGAAGCCTTACCTGAACATTTGGGCGCGTCGCATTTCGCTTTCGGAGATCTGTTCCTTGAAGACATCCGTGAATACCGCGAGGATAAACTCAAGGGAACCGGCTTTACACCGATCTTTCCGGTGTGGGGAGAGGATACTGCTAAACTGGCTCAAAAGATGATCGGTTCTGGTCTGTGCGCTGTTGTCACAGCACTCAATCCAACCAAGGTTCCCGCTGATTTTGCAGGACGATGGTTTGATACCGATCTTCTGGCGGATATGCCAGATGGGGTAGATCCACTCGGCGAAAACGGTGAATTCCATACATGCGTTATTGATGGGCCGATGTTTCGTTCGCCTGTTGCTGCGAAACCGGGAAAAATCGTCCAGAGAGACATCGTCTCTGCTAAGGATAATGATGATAAGATTCACACGAGAAGCAACACTTCACCCACTTATGTCTATGCAGACGTAGTCCCTCTGGACGCATAACTTTTGGCTATATTAACCTAAGTTGCTACAGACACGTTTTTAGGAAACCGACATCTGCTGTTTTTCGGCGGGAATCCTTCAGCGTTTGGATATTTTTGTAGCGTCCACTTGAGTTTCTGCACAGGAAACCAACGGTCTCCTATGCTACATCGGATTTTACCATATTATGAAGAAAGCAGCAGTCTTGTGGACCGGTGGGAAAGATTCTGCCCTCGCGCTTCAAGTCTCCTTAAATGTCTATGATGTAAGAAGACTTGTCTGTTTTGTTCCAGCGGATGATCGGCAATTCTACGCGCATCCGACACCACTCATGGAGCTACAGGCGCGCAAGATCGGAATCCCGATTGAGTTTATGCCTATTGCCGAACCCTACCGACCAAGTTATCGCCAACAAATTCGAGTCATTAGAGATAGTGGAATAGAAATTCTAATCACAGGAGATATTTCTACTGTAGACGGGATGCCCAATTGGATTGACGGTGTTTCGACAAATTTGGTGGGCGTTTATAAACCGTTGTGGGAGTTAGATCGACACGCTATACTGGACACTCTCATTTCTGAGAGATTTGAAATAATCTGTTCTCTGGCTTACAAAAAATTCTTTCAGTCTACTATCGTAGGTAGATACTTGGATTCGGAACTCATTTCAGAGTTGAAACAGTTGCCGATTGATCCTTGTGGTGAACAAGGTGAATACCACACATGGGTATTAGACGCGCCGTTTTTCAAAGCACCTGTGCAATTAGAAAGCGCACGTGTCGTTGATGCAACCAAATATTGTTACCTTACCTACGAACGCGCGCTTTAAAGTTCAGCGTCGTACCATCTTTTAAATTATGCCTGTAGACAGACAAATTGTCAATCTAACATTAGTGGGCCTCCGTATGCTTTGCGTATTCCAGACGTGTGATGCGATAGTCGAATAATGTGTCGTTGACCTTGTGATGGTTTGCCAGAACGTAATGCTCCAAGAGGGTCTTAGGTCCACGATTCAAAGCAAAAACCCCATAGTCCTTCCCGTTTGGTGCGCGGGTAATTGTGTGAACATGATCCAGGTTGTTACCCCGACCGCCAACTCCGCCTTCGTTGTTGTATTCAATCCAGACAGCCGGGTTGAATACACGATAGTAAATCGCGGCGTTCGGAGTCGTGTCGCCCATCCAGACGAAATACGTATCCTCAAATCCGGCATCCACGTCCGCCATCCAGACATCCGCAAACTCCGTCTCAAGATTATACACATACGTCTTGATAAGTGCCCGCAGATTTTCTTTCTGAGTCTCACTCATTTCTGATGCCTTCAAACCAGTGTCTACAAAACCGGAATAATCGTAATTTCGGTATGTGTCTGTGCCGCCGCGGCCTGCGCCGACTTGGATCCCACGTCTTCCGGTTTGGATAGCAACATTCTGCTGTGCTGCATCGAGACTCTGCAGTAACATGAAAGCACGGCTTCTTTCGTCTTTAAGTACCTCAGTGCCGTCGACAGTTGCAGGCTCAGAACCGATAAAAGCAGGGACAATAGAGACTTCGTCACCTTGCACCAAAAAGTTGAGTGCTAAATGATGTCCATCTAATTGGAAACCCCACGCATCATCGGCAGGTTCTCCAAATAAGGCAATATGATAAGCATTCGGATCCCAGAACCCCGGTCTAATTTGACTGAGATGCCCTTCGACATCTTTTGTAATGAGAGAGACTTTTGTATAGCCCTGGTCACTTAAAAAGACATTCAAAACCTCATGGAAGTGTGTCAGTTGTTCATCGGACAATGCACCGAAACGGATACCCCCGCGCCCTTCAATGCTTACAGGGAGATTGCTCCAAGAATAGAACTCTCTATCATCCAGTGAAAAAGTAACTTGAGCCAGCTGCTGACTGCTCAGGGCCTCACGAAAATTTTGCATGACATTTGCCAAATGCTCGATTGAGGTGCTTGTAGAACTCTCTTCCGCCATTTTCCCGAAACTGCTGCTAACCTTCACCAGATCCAGAACATTGACCGTACCGTCGCCATTCACATCTGGATTCTGTGCTGCGTCTGCATCCACTGATTGCCCAAAAGCATTAGCAATCAGAACTAGGTCCTGAATATTCACTATCCCGTCATTGTTGACATCCTCAACGAGTGTTAAGGCTTCGCTGTGTTGGAAAATAGTGAAGAGTCCCCCACCGACGAGTAAAAAAATAAGTGTGGAATAAACAAACCGTCTCAGCATCATGAATTAATCTCCTTTTGTACTTTGCATATCTGCAATACGATAATCAAATAACTTCTCGTTCATTTTGTGATGGTCTTCAAGTGTGTAGTGTTCCAAGAGGGTTTTGGGCCCGTGATTCAAAGCAAAAATACCATAGTCTTTCCCATTCGGAGCACGGGTAATTGTATGGATGTGATCTAGTCCTCGCGGGCGGGTACCCTGACTATCCTCTGCATCATTACGGCGGGGTCCTCTATTCGGTCCGCCTCTACCGCCACGTCCTCTTCTGGTCCCTACACCTCCTTCGTTGTTATATTCAATCCAGACAGCCGGGTTGAACACGCGATAGTAAATCGCGGCGTTCGGGGTGGTGTCGCCTATCCAGACGAAATACGTATCCTCAAATCCAGCATCCACGTCCGCCATCCAGACATCCGCAAACTCCGTCTCAAGATTATACACATACGTCTTGATAAGGGCCCGAAGGTTTTCTTTTTGAGTCTCACTCATTTCTGAAGCTTTCAGCCCGACCCCCACAAATTCGGAATAATCATAATTCTGGTATGTATCTGTGCCGCCGCGGCCGGCTTCTAATTGGATCCCACGTCTGCCAGTTTGAATGACTTTCTCTCTTTGACTTTCATCAAGACTGTTGATTAACGTGAAGGCATTGGTTCTTTCGCCCTCAAGTACGACAGTGCCATTAATGGTAGCAGGTTCAGTCCCGATAAAAGCGGGGACGATAGAGACTTCGTCACCATGCACCAAAAAGTTCACAGCACAATGATGCCCATCCAATTGGAAGCCCCAGGAACCATCTGTCTGCGGATTTCCAAATAAAGCGATGTGATAATAATCCGTGCTCCACATACCGGGATTGATATTGTTGAGATGGGTTTCAACATCTTTGGTAATGAGGGAAATTTTCGTATAGCCATCGTCACTCAAAAAGGCGTTAAGCACTTCGTAGAAAAGTGTCAATTGCTCGCCGGACAGTTCACTAAATCTGATGCCTCCGCGATTACCTCTGCTTGCAGGGAAATTACTCCATGAGTAGAATTCTACATGCCCAAGTGGAAAAGAAGCCGTGTCAAGAAGTTCACTGCTCAACGACGTGCGGAAACTGTTCATGACAGTCGCTAAAGCAACAATTGAGGGTTTCGTAGAAATATCAGCAATCTTTTCTGTTTTTTCCGCTGCAAGACTCGGCGTATCGAAAATATTAAGAGTAAGTGCCGCAATACCCAACATGAGCAGTACAACAACAAGTCTGCGTAGAATAATTTTATGTAACATGAATATCCTTTTTTATTTAGGACTTACGCGTGCTGCTCTTTTGTCGCATCACCTGTGAAGTTGTGCCACGAGAACGTCTACGTTTTTTGGGGTTCTACCTCTCACAAAACGTCCTCTGGTCAAAATTGCGTAAGTCTTGTTTATTTTTAAAGTAGAATCCGAAAATAAATTTACACGTGTAGCATAGCCTGTTAGTCTGTGCCATCAGAACATATAACTTCGGAGTTCACACGAGGCTATAAATGTCCAAGTAATTACGGAAACTACTATAAAGTTCCAACCAAATAACGACGCATGAACGAGGAAATCCCTGAATCGTAGGTTTATCAAAATGTCCTAACTTTTTAATTTTAACCATCTCTGTAGGCGCGCCAATTTATCTGGTGAGATGTGTGAGGTATTCGCGTCTGTAGGAAATGTGCCGTTCGCCACCTCTTCCTTATATCCGCAGATTGCCTCAAAAGTCAGATGCTTGTAATCTTGATAACGTTTGGCATGTTTGAGTGGGGGGCCTATGCCCAATATATCGTTGATAACGAGTACTTGCCCGTCACAGAATCGTCCTGCCCCGATACCGATGGTCGGAACAGCGAGGTTCTCCGTTATAATTCGACTGACCTCTTCAGTGATTTTCTCAAGGACGATGAGTTTCACGCCAGCGTCTGCAAGTGCCCTTGCTGATTCAATGAGTTGTTTCGCTTTGGCAAAGGTTTTTCCGTGTGTTGCTGCCTTCGTGCCGTGGATCTGTGGATTGTGTCCGATATGTGCACAAGTTTCTATACCTTGTTCATTGAGCGCGGTGACAATAGGCACCTTTTCTAACCCACCTTCCAACTTAACCCCATCTGCTCCATGAGATAAAAAGCGTTTGGCGTTGGCAACAGCGTGTTTGGCATCACGGTCGGCGGCGTAGGGCATATCAACTAGAAGATAAGCATCTGTTACCCCGCGGCGGACCGCTTTGAGGTGATGACACATATCTTCCATTGTCACCTCTGTCTCGTTTTTGTAGCCGAGAACGTTGGTTCCAACGCTGTCGCCGACGAAGACGATATCGATGCCCGCCTCGTCTTGCATACAAGCAGTGGGATAGTCGTAACAGGTCAACATAGTAATCGGTTGCTGTTCCTGCTTCTTGACGTGCAGATAAGCAATATCTTTCTTCATTTTTTACCCATTAACTCTGGTCCCTACTCCATTACATTTCACTATCCCTTCCGATCCGAGTAACGAGTAGGTACCCAGTTTTTGTTGGGAGCCCTGTCTCTCGATTAAAAATTCATCGCGAGTCCAGTTCGTTCCTACAAACCGCGCGGATTAAGTCAACACCTCTGATACGGTTTCTCCAATAGTAGCGAGACTACCCGCAACAGCGATCCCCGCATCGTTGAGTGCTCGAATTTTATCAGCGGCGGTGCCTTGTCCGCCGGAGATAATTGCACCCGCGTGTCCCATCCGTTTTCCGGGTGGTGCGGTCTGTCCAGCAATAAAACCGACAACAGGCTTTGTCATTTCGTGTTTCACAAATTGGGCTGCTTTTTCCTCAGCTGTTCCACCGATTTCGCCTATTAAGACAACAGCGTGTGTGTCGTCGTCCGCTTCAAAAAGTTCGAGGACATCAACGAAGTTTGTCCCAATTACCGGGTCGCCACCGATACCGACACAGGTGGACTGTCCAATTCCGAGCCGCTTCAGTTGATAGGCAGCTTCATAAGTCAAAGTGCCGCTTCGGGAGACGATCCCAACGTTGCCGGGGGTATAGGCAAACTCAGGCATAACGCCGATTTTGCATTCACCGGGTGTGATGACACCAGGGCAGTTCGGTCCGATTAATCGGGTCGATTTCCCCTGAAGGAATGCCTTCGCTTTGACCATATCGAGAACAGGAATGTGTTCGGATATGCAGACAATCAGTTCTACGCCTGCTTCTGCCGCTTCCATGATAGAGTCTGCGGCGTTGAAGCGCGCCGGAACGAAAACCAGCGAGGTGTCCGCGCCTGTTGCTGCAACCCCATCTGCTACAGTGTCATACACAGGAATGCCATTCACATCAGATCCACCTCTGCCGGGAACGGCACCCGCAACAATCTGGGTACCGTAGGCTGCACATTGCTCTGTGTGAAAGCGTCCGGAACGACCCGTGATGCCTTGAACGATGACTTTTGTATTTTTATTAACGAGTATGCTCATATTTTTTAGGGTTGTCGGTTATCAGTTACCTTGTTGTAGCATCCAGATATGCTTTGGAGGCCACAAGAGAAGTATCTATCATAACCCAAGTTGCCACCTTTGTAGCATAACCTGTGAGGGTGGACATCTTAATCACGCAGGAGACCCACGGTCTCCTACGCCACGAAATGCCTCCGAATTCAGTGAAAAATGGGACAGGATACCTAAAATCTTGTGAGTAGCAACTTGGGTTGATTTAATATGCGCGAGCAAAGACCGCGACTTCTTTCGCGGATTTACCACAGACGATGCATTCGCCATCTCCACCGGGCTGTTCCGTGGGGAGACATCTGATAGTTGCCTGTGTATCTTCTCTGACTTGCTCTTCACAAGCTGCATCACCACACCAACGTGCGTGTGCGAATCCATCTTCGATAACCTCTTTAAAAGCGTCGTAGGTGGTAGGTTTAAAGGTATTCGTATCGCGGAAGTTCGTAGCCCGCTTGAGCATATCTGCTTGAATAGTGCCAAGCATTTGCTTCACCGTCTCAGCAGCATTGGCGATCGGCACAAACACCTTGCCTTCTTTGCCCGGTATATCGCGTCTTGCGAGGACCATCTGCTGTTTGCTCAAATCACGAGGACCAATCTCTATGCGTAAGGGTACACCTTTGAGTTCCCATTCGTTGAATCGCCAACCGGGTGAGTGATCATGCCTATCGTCAACATGGTAGCGGATACCGCCCAAAGTTTCACAGATGCCATCAACGGTTTGCATGACGGCTTGCTTATCATCATCATTATTTTTCGGAACGATTGGCACGATGACGAGTTGAGTGGGTGCGAGTCTTGGTGGTAGGACCAACCCTTGGTCATCCCCGTGTGCCATGATAATCGCCCCGATCATTCGGGTGCTTACCCCCCAACTGGTCGTCCAGCAGTGCTGTTGTTTCTGGTTTGCATCGAGATATTGAATATCGAAAGCCTTGGCAAAGTTTTGCCCTAAGTCGTGTGAAGTGCCAGCTTGAAGTGCGCGTTTATCGCCCATCATCGCTTCGATGGTATAGGAAGTGAGTGCCCCGGGAAACTTTTCGCTGTCACTCTTACGTCCGGGAATAACAGGTATCGCAGCTTCATTGATTGCAAAATCGGCGTAGAGATCCAGGATACGAAGTGTCTCTTCTTCGGCTTCCTCGTGCGTTGCGTGAGCGGTATGCCCCTCTTGCCAGAAGAATTCCATCGTCCTCAGGAAAAGACGAGGACGCAATTCCCATCGGACGACGTTCGCCCATTGATTGATAAGGACTGGTAGATCCCGGTAGGATTGGATCCACTGACTATACATATAACCGATAATGGTTTCAGAAGTCGGTCGCACTACGAGCGGTTCTTCCAGTTTTTTTCCACCGCCGTGCGTAACAACGGCGAGTTCCGGTTTAAAGCCCTCGACGTGTTCAGCTTCCTTTTCGATAAAACTCATCGGAATAAAGAGTGGGAAAGCGGCGTTTTGGTGTCCTGTTTCTTTGAACCGGGTATCTAATTGTTCTTTGACGTTTTCCCAGAGCGCGTAGCCGTAAGGACGGACTACCATACATCCGCGCACGGGAGCATAGTCAGCCATCTCCGCTTGACGGATGACCTGGGTATACCATTTTGCGTAGTCTTCACTACGGGGAACTATTTTATCAAACATTTTTTAATTATTCCTTGCGGATAAGTAACAGCCTCTGCAAATTTAACCCTTTCTGTGTTCGAGTCGCTCTCCATTCCCTTTCATGCTCAGTTTTTCGAATCTAATACTCATCTCACTCGATCCGTTAAAGCAACGAGGCCCGGTAGAGGTTTTCCCTCTAAAAACTCCAAGGATGCACCGCCTCCGGTCGAGATATGCGTCATCCGATCAGCAACACCGGCTTGCTGGATCGCCGCGACACAATCACCACCGCCAATAATACTCACTGATTCTGAACCTGCAATCTGCTTTGCAACCGAAATTGTGCCTTGTGCGAACTTCTCAAATTCATAGACCCCTAAAGGTCCATTCCATACCACAGTTTTTGCTGCTTGAATCTGCTCACCGAACGTCGATCCGGTTTGGGGACCGATATCCAACCCTTGCCAACCGTCCGGGATACTCCGTTTGCTCACAACTCGCGATTCGGTTTCAGGATCAAAGGTTTTTCCAACGACATGGTCCACCGGTAGCAAGATGGAATCCGAAAACCCTTCCCTTTCGACTAACGATCTTGCAACATCAAACTTTTCAGTCTCGACAATTGAGTTACCGATACCAAAGCCCATAGCTGACAAAAATGTATATGCCATGCCGCCACCAATGAGAAGTTTATCAACTTTTCCGAGTAGGTTCTCAATCAGTGGGATTTTGTCGGATATTTTTGCTCCACCGAGGATAGCGACGTAGGGACGTGCAGGATCTTCAAGAGTAGTGCTGAGATAATAGATTTCGCGTGCCATTAAGAGTCCAGTGGCACAGGGGCTGAGATGATGAGTCACTCCCTCTGTCGATGCATGGGCGCGATGCGCTGTACCGAACGCGTCATTCACATAAACATCCGCGAGTGAAGCAAGTTGTGCAGCGAAGGCCGCGTCGTTTGCAGTTTCCTCGGCGTAAAATCGGACATTCTCAAGGAGCAGTATCTCTCCGTTACGCATTGACGCAACGGCACGCTGGACCGACTCGCCTATGCAATCATCAACATGTGCAACACGCGTACCGAGTTTACGGCTGATAGCTATAGCGATTGGCTCAGTCGAAAGGACTTTTCGATCAGTTGCCGAATCCACCTCGGGCCTGCCCAAATGTGTTACAAGAATAATTTTGGCATCGGCGTTGATGAGTGCTAAAAGTGTCGGCAGAGCGGCAGTGATACGGGTTTCATCTGTGATCTTCCCGTCTTTCATTGGGACATTGAAGTCCACTCGTACGAGAACGCGTTTCCCGCCAACGTCTATGTCCTTTAATTCAAGTTTTTCCATTTTTTTAGAAGTTGTCAATAACCTGTCGACAATGCACCGGACTCTCGCAAGGACGTAAACCCTTGACACCGCCCACTGATAATTGAAAATGAAGACTCTTTACCTGTCCAAAACTAATCTCCAATCAATTTGGCCAGTTATGTCGCCAAGTGTCTTTTTTATGCAGGATTCGCCGCCTCTACTGCCAGTTGTGCTGCTTCAGAAAGGCCCTCTGCTTGCTGAACGTCCAAATCCGACTCAGCAATGATCTGTTTCCCAAGTTCCACGTTTGTTCCTTCCAACCGAACCACAAGCGGGACATTGAGTTCAACCTGCTTTGCCGCTTCAACGATGCCGTTTGCGATTGTGTCACATTTCATAATGCCGCCAAAGATGTTAACGAGAACAGTTTTCACATTTTCGTCTGCGAGGATGAGACGGAAAGCGTGTGCGACTGCTTCTACAGAGGCACCACCACCAACATCAAGAAAGTTTGCCGGTTCACCTCCGTTCTGTTTGATGATGTCCATTGTTGCCATAGCAAGTCCTGCCCCATTCACCATGCAACCTATATCACCATCAAGACGGATGTAACTTAAATCCGACTCACTTGCTTCCAATTCACTCGGATCTTCTTCGTGCGGATCTCGCATATCAGCTATATCAGAGTGTCGCCAAAGTGAGTTGTCATCAAGGTTCACTTTGGAATCGAGCGCGACAATGTCTAATTCGTCATCCGTTTTTACGATTGCCAGCGGATTAATCTCCACGAGTGAACAGTCGCATTCAGTGAACGCGTTGTATAGTGACAGAATCAGTTGGGTAGCGTTTGGGATAACAGAACGATAGTATGTATCCGTGATGAGTTTGTATGCGAACTCCCGCGCTTGGAACTCGGTTAATCCGAAGGCTGGATGAACCTGCGCCCTAATAATCTTTTCAGGTGTTTTTGCCGCGACTTCTTCAATATTGATACCGCCCTCTTCGCTCCCGATTAAGGTAAGTCGTGATATTTCCCGATCGAGTAGTATAGCAAGGTAGAACTCTTTCTCTATCTCTGCGGCTTCGGCGATGAGTACTTTACGGACGAGTTTCCCTTCAGGACCCGTCTGAGGTGTTACGAGTTGCATCCCGAGAATAGCGTCGGCGTGTTGTTTAACTTCGATGGGTGAATTTGCGAGTTTGACTCCGCCGCCTTTCCCGCGACCACCAGCATGGATTTGTGCCTTGATAACGTAAGTAGGACAATTGAGTTCCTGTGCGATTGTTTCGGCTTCCTCTGGCGTTTCGGCGACCTTCCCCGGCAGCGTCCTAACACCATAGGATTCTAAAATTTCCCTGGCTTGGTATTCATGGATGTTCATCTTTTCTAATGTTTTCCTTCGTTAAACTCTTTTGGCACTCGTAATGACTGGTGTATGATGTCTATGTATTTCGGACTCATGTATTTAGAAATTATACTATACTTGAGCGAAAATTGCAAGTTTTTCAGGTAGGTTAATCAGAAGTATCCAGCTGTTAAACACGAGCAAGCAGCGGTCAGTAAAGTCGCGGGCATGAGCGGCAATTCAGGAATATGGAAGAGGAAATATAGCGCGTTTCAGGGTGAAAGTTGAAAATTGGTGCGTTTCAAAAAACTGTAAACATAGACAATAACTGGATTTTGAACAGTTCTGACAGCAGATTTACGAAGTGCTTACTCTGAAATCTTGGAATGGATGGAGGGTTTGAGGTTATGCTGTCTGAATTCAGACACGGATTTATCATTTTCAAGATGTCCAAGCAAAGTTTGGATGGACTCCTGGAAGACTGGATGCACAAGATTCGGTGCGATCTCCGCTAACGGGACCAGTACGAAACCACGGAGGTGCATCTCCCGGTGTGGAATGACGAGTTTTTCTGTTTGGAAGCACAAATCTTCATAGATTAATATGTCCAAATCGATCTCCCTCGGACCCCAACGGATACGGTGTTTCCTGCCAACAGCGGTCTCGATGCCTTTTAAAGTATGTAGCAAGGAGAGAGGTGAAAGGGTAGTTTGAATAGCAGCAACACCGTTCAGAAACTGTGCCTGTGCTTCATTACCAACAGGATCAGTTGTATAAATAGAGGAAATCTTTTGCAAGGTGATTCCCTCCGTTTCCGATAAGATATGAATGGCAGTTTGGATATGTGCCAGACGAGCACCGACGTTGCTTCCGAAACCGATGTAGACTATGTGTGTGGAGTTTGGAGTTGATAACAATGTGTCTGAAACCGGGTGATTTGCAATGCTATAAACTGATTAAACGCTCACGAAGAGTTCCTCAAGGTTCCTACCGACCGTTGGAGGTGGAAGCGGTTTATTTTTTCCTATGCGTGTACCAATAGTTCGTCAACAATCTCGCAGAGTTGGCGGAAAACCTCGACCTCATTATTACCATGGCAGCACGGACCAATGATTCCCGGGCAATATCCAATAAAACATCCGTCCTCGTCCGACCATTCGACAATTTTGATATATTTCGCACTTTCGCTCATTTTTGAGATTCCTCAAGTCCGCAATGAGTTGTCGTATTTTTCTGGGCATTAGGATTTACTGAGATGGAAAGTTTGCTATATCCTACTAATCTGAAAACTTGCGGATGGCGATTGATGTGTTGTGTCCACCGAAACCGAAGGCGTTGGAGAGTGCCACCTCAATTGTCGCATCGCGACTTTCGTTTGGAACATAGTCGAGGTCGCAGTCTTCGTCCGGCAGATCATAGTTGATTGTTGGTGGTAGGAAGCCTTTTTCCATCCCGCCCAAGCAGGCGATGAGTTCTACGGCTCCAGCCGCACCGAGCAGATGGCCAATCATGGATTTAGTGGAGCTGATAGGGATTTTGTAGGCCCGTTCACCGAAAAGAGTTTTGATGGCATTCGTTTCGGCGACATCGCCAATCGGTGTTGAGGTGCCGTGAGCACTGATATAGTCAACAGCATCCAGGGGCAATTTCGCATCTTGGATTGCAAATTCCATTGCTTTTGTCGCTCCTTCACCGTTTTCGGGTGGACTGACCATATCGTGGGCATCTGATGTCATTCCGTAACCGATGATTTCCGCATAGATATAGGCACCACGTTTTTTGGCATGTGAGAGCGATTCGAGAATTAGGACACCAGCACCGTCGCCCATGACGAAGCCGTCGCGATCCTTGGTGAACGGGCGCGAGGCGCGTTCAGGTTCATGGTTTCGCACCGACATAGCACGCATTGAACAGAACCCAGCAAAAGCCAAGGGTGTAATCGCCGATTCCGTGCCACCAGCGAACATCACGTCCGCCTCACCGCGCTGAATGATACGGAGCGAATCACCTATAGAATGGTTGGCACTGGCACAGGCTGTAACAGAGGTAGAATTAGGCCCTTTGAGGTTAAAATGGATTGATATCTGCCCCGCCGCCATGTTAATAATCATATACGGGACAAGGAATGGACTCACGCGTTTCGCGCCCCTTTCAGCGAGGATCTTAGCATTATCTTCAAGGACACCGATTCCACCGATTCCCGAACCGATTTGGACTCCTGCCCGGTAAGGGTCGACTTTGTCGAGTTCCAAACCGGCATCTTCGTGTGCCATAATTGAGGCGGCAAGCGCGTACTGAATGAACAGCGGTAGCCTGGACGCAGCTCGGCGGTCCATATACTGTGCCGCTTGAAAATCCTTAACCTCTCCGGCAATTTGGGTGCGATGCTCAGAGGCATCAAAATAGGTTAAAGAGCCGATTCCGTTTTTACCGAGAGCAAGCGCATCCCAATATTCTTCTTTCGTATTGCCAATTGCATTGACAACGCCGATTCCTGTAATAACTACACGCTCCACGAGACCGATCCTTTTTTATTACCTGTCAGGTCTTAGGGTTTTCAGTTATCAGTTAATATATGTGGCAGTTAGCAATGTTTGCAACCGCGACATATATTAACTGAAAACTGAAACTATTCTTCAACCTACACGTGTTCGTCTAAGTAACTCAGGGCATCTTGAACAGTCTGGATTTTCTCCGCATCACTATCTGGAATTTCGATATCGAATTCCTCTTCAAGTGCCATGACCAGTTCAACAGTATCAAGTGAATCAGCCCCCAGATCTTCCATAAAGGAGGCATCTGGAGTGACATTATCTTCTTCAACACCGAGTTGTTTCGCAATAATTTCGATGAGGCGTTCTTGGTTTGTTGCCATAAGCGTTTCCCTGATCTCCTATTTTCTAATTTTCCTTGTGGGTAAGTAACGTAGGTGTTTTTGCTTGAGTATTTCCTCCAAGGACTGTCACGTGCCTCTGTGTAGAGGTGAAGAAACACCCACAGAATGCCATACGCGCATTCTATGTTGATGCACAAAAATCCCTCCACTACGTTTCATCTTAGTGTGTTGTGAAGGTATAATTTCCGAACTTCACAACCTTACAACTTTACAACTGCCGCGGAAACCGATTGCTGATGGTTATGAGGCAATTGGTAAAAGATTATGGGCATTGTCAACAGTGCCCTAAAGGCGGATCAACCAACCGCCTTCCGTATAGGTGCTCTTGGGAAATCCCAAGTCCACTTGCATTACATCACCATGCCACCGTCAACCTGAAGTGTTTGGCCGGTGATATAGCGAGCAGCATCCGATGCCAAAAAACAGACAGCAGCTGCCACATCTTCTGGGTGCCCAAATTCCCGTAACGGAATCAACTCCAGCAGTTGCTGCTGACTCTGTTCCGGTATTTGTGCTGTCATATCTGTCGTAATAAAGCCAGGAGCGATAGCATTGACTGTGATACCGCGGGCACCAACCTCTTTCGCTGTAGCCTTTGTCAAACCGATGATGCCAGCTTTCGCAGCGGCATAATTCGCTTGTCCTGCATTTCCTGCTAACCCAACAACCGACGAAATGTTGATGATGCGACCACTTCTCTGACGAATCATAGGACGTAGGACTGCACGGGTGCAGTACATCGTACCGGTCAAGTTTGTCTGTAATACAGCGTCCCAGTCCTCATCTTTGAGGCGCATGAGCAACATATCTCGGGTAATCCCAGCATTGTTCACGAGAATATCGATGTGCGAAAATTGTGAAATCGTCTTTTTAATAAGAGTTTCAACATCCGCCTTTTCGGAGATATCAGCTGCCATTGGGAGGACGGTATAGCCTTTTCCGTGTAACGTGTCGGCGATCTGCCCTACTGCATCGGCAGAACGGGAACAGAGAACGACATTTGCCCCAACTTCACAGAGTTTTTGTGCGATCGCGGCACCAATGCCGCGTGACGCACCTGTAACAATGGCGGTTTTGCCACTCAGTACATCTGCTTTAAAGGCACTCTGTTCTGTTGTCTCACTCATTTTATCCACCATTTCCGTATTCATCTGTCACAAGAGATAGCGTCTCAACATCTTCAACGTTCAGGACACGACTTTTTGGCAGGGTCCGCTTCACCAAGCCGGACAAAACTTTGCCAGGGCCGACCTCTACAAAATGCGTGATACCGGTTTTCTCAATAGTCCGCAGTGTTTTTTCCCATTGGACAGGTTGTGTTATCTGTTGGAATAGGAGGTGCCTGATATTATCTGCATCCGTAGCGAATTCGCCCGTTACATTCATCGCAATATCAACTTGAGGTGGCTGCATCGCCACCGATTCGAGTGAAGATGCGAACTTCTGTTGTGCGGATGCCATGAGCGGTGAGTGAAACGCACCACTGACCGGCAACAGACGACACCGTCTTGCACCAATTTCGGCTTTAGCAAGTTGAAGGACGTGGTTGACTGCTTCGACTTCTCCAGAGATTACAAGTTGTCCGGGGCAGTTATAATTGGCAATGTTCACAATACCCTCAGCTGTCTCACAAAGTTCTTGCAGCCGCTCCGTTTCCATTCCGAGGATCGCCGCCATTGTGCCCTGTTGCACTTTTCCTGCATCCGCCATGAAACTCGCCCGTGCGTGTACCAAGTGCAGCGCATCTGCAAAATCAATTACCCCTGCTGCCACAAGTGCGGAATACTCTCCCAAACTGTGCCCAGCAACAGCCCTCGGCACGACACCGTATTCCTTTAGGACTTGCAACGCCGCTACGCTACAGGTTAAAATCGCCAATTGGGTATTTTCGGTCTGTTTTAAGTCTGCTTCCGGTCCCTCAAAACAGAGCCGCCGCAATTCCCGGCCGAGGGCAGCATCTGCCTCCTGAAAAACAGTATCGGCGGCTGGGTAATTCTGTGCCAGCTCTGCTCCCATGCCTACCTGTTGTGAACCTTGTCCCGGAAAAATGAATGCCAGCATATTAGCCATCACCGGTGAAAAAAAGAGCTCTCTGAAAGTCGATAGTTATTTTTATTCAGGTCTTAACTATAATTGCAGGAGCGTGCTTCCCCATGTCAAACCCGCACCAAAAGTCACAAACAGAAGCAGATCACCCGGCTTCGCGCGCCCCTCACGAATTGCCTCATCCAACGCGATGATCACTGTTGCTGCCGAGGTATTGCCGTATTTATCAACGTTGATATAGACTTTCTCGCGCGGCATACCGAGTCTATCGCCAACTGCCTCAATGATGCGTAGATTCGCTTGATGTGGAATTAACAAATCAACATCTTCAACATTAACATTTGCCTGACGGAGCACACGTTGCGCAGCTTCAGGCATAAGGCGAACACCCAATTTGAAGACTTCTCGTCCGTTCATCTGAAGTTTGTCTAATTTCTCGTCAATTGCTTCTTGAGTAACCGGCATTCTGGAACCACCCGCGGGAATACCGAGAAGATCGATGTCAGCGTAGTCTCCATCAGACCCGATATAAGATGCGAGGATACCTTTCGGTTCATCCGTAGCTTGGATCACAGCGGCACCTGCTCCATCACCAAAGAGGATGCATGTATTCCTATCGTTCCAATCAACGATTTTGTTAAAAATTTCGCCACCAACGACAAGAATGGTGTTGTATCGTCCAGATCTGATCATTCCATCCGCTAAATCCAATCCATAAAGGAAGCCGGCGCAGGCAGCCGACACATCCATTGCGGCGGCGTTCTTTGCACCGATACCTTTCTGAACATAGCACGCCGTTGAAGGAAAAAACCTATCAGGCGTAACCGTAGCGACCAGAATCATCTCAATGTCAAGCGGATCAATATGAGCACTTTTGATAGCCCATCGTGCAGCATGGATACAGAGATCAGAGGTTGCCATATCGTCTTCAGCGATGCGTCTCTCAACGATCCCTGTCCGCTGACGAATCCATTCGTCGCTGGTATCTACCAATTTTTCAAGGTCAAAATTGGTGACAATCCGATCGGGGAGATAGGATCCTGTCCCTGTGATGGTTGCATGTCGAAATTGCGTCATTTCTTTTTTTATTCCTTGCGCTTCGGTCAGATGGATTAGGTGGATACCGTTAAGCTGACGTATATCTGCCCCGCTTTGCTCACAGGCTACAATTACCGATAAAACCGCGGAGCCAATAGACGAAAAATCTTTATCTATGCTTCATCCGCAGATTTTAATACAGGCCGTCCATTGTAATACCCACATCCGGAACAGACTCGGTGAGAGATAATCGTCTCCCCACAGTACGAACAGACACTTGTGGTTTTGTCGAGGAGCGCGTTATGGCTCCTTCGCATTCTTTTTTTCGATTTTGACGTTCTCCGTTTTGGATGCGCCATGCATTGTCTCCTTATGTCTTACAAACTCGCGATTCGCGAATCACGTTTACAATTCAAGTATTTATGTTGATTTCCAACTATTTTTCAGTATTTTTGAGGGAACCGATTTTGGGAAATGCACTTGCAAGCTGCGCACTAAGGGAGTTGGAGGCGTGAAACGAGGTCTCATCTGTCATCTCACAGGAACATTCTGTCCTATTGAGATCCGCTCCACATTCTGGACATAAACCTTTGCACGTCTCGGAACAGAGCGACCATGTCGGTATTTCAAGAACGAGTGCCCGCCGGACATCCTCAGAAATATCTAAAGTTTCTCCATCATAGTAGCGTTCGTCGCCTTCATCCGATTCCGACGATTCATTACCAAGAGAGAATAGCAAGCCGAGTGTTGTTGTTATGCCCACCTCAAACGGGTTGATACAGCGTCGACACTCCACCAAAAGAGTCGTATCAACATCGGCTGTCACATAGATATTGTCACCAACTTGACGAAAGAGACCGACTTTGCACGACAACGGCTTAATAAATCTCGCCTCCTCGTAAGTCAAATCGAGTGGCTCGGACGGCACAAGTGCTTCATATTCTTTGAAGTCCTCGTGTCGAAGGTCTTTCATGTTGAACACTAAAGTATCGCTGATGCCTTCCTTCATATTCAATCTTACCTCAAGAACCTATGAGACGCTGCCTTCAAATCTATCTGGTTTCCGTGATGATCAACGTAAGTATGAAAGCACGCATTTGTGGCTTTGCATCTAATTACTGACACACCTTAAAAATCGACTTCTTCTTCGATTCTAATGAGTTGTGCTTCGTCTTTTACATCCTCGAGCGTATAAATCTCTGTGAGGGCGGCTTTCATGTTTTTTTCTTCCGCTTTGTGTGTCAACATCACCAGCGATACAGTCTCCATACCGTGCGGATCCTTTTGGATGACAGAAGCAATGCTAATCTGCCAGTTCCCCAAAATAGTTCCGATTTTTGCAAGAACGCCGGGTCGATCAGCGACCACAAAACGGATGTAATACCGCGTCTCAACATCGTCAATAGGACATACACCGACTTCTGCCTGTGCCCCTGCAAGCCACGCTTGCGAAATCGGGCTGATTATACCCTGCTGCACAGATTTCGCGGCATCAATGATGTCGGCAACAACAGCACTCGCTGTTGGCATTTCACCGGCACCTTGCCCATAAAAGAGGGTCGGGCCGACTGCATCACCAATAACGCAAACAGCGTTGAATGCCCCGCCAACGTTTGCCAACAAACTCCGATCTGGTACTAGAGTCGGATGGACCCGCGCCTCTACACGATTTCCATCGGTTAGCTTCGCTATTGCGAGGAGCTTAATGACATAACCGAGTTCGCGAGCATATTGAATCTCTTTTTGGGTGATACCTGTAATGCCTTCAACATGGAATTGTGATAGTGAGATATTGCTCCGATAGGCAAGGGCAATTAGGAGGATGAGTTTCTGTGCAGCGTCAATTCCTTCAACGTCAAGCGTTGGATCGGCTTCGGCGTACCCCTTATCCTGTGCGACTTTAAGCACATCTGAAAAGTCCACAGTGCTCTCATGCATCTCGGTTAAAATATAATTACAGGTCCCATTCACAATGCCATAAAGAGAGTGGATCTGGTTACCAGCGAAACTTTCTTGTAGGGTTTTAATAATCGGAATACCACCAGCCGTGCTCGCTTCAAAATTGAGACTGACTTGATGTTCTGAAGCCAGTTGGAACAGTTCGCCACCGTGTTCTGCGAGAAGAGCTTTGTTTGCTGTGACGACGTGTTTACCATTTTGGATAGCGCGTCTAATGAGGGAGTGTGCTGTTGTGACACCACCGATAAGCTCAACAACAATATCGATATCTGGATTGTCAATGACTTCTGCGGGATCAGTTGTTAAACAATCCACAGGAAGTTCAACGCCTTGCCGCGTCGCGGGTAATGTCCGTTTTACTATTTTTTTTAGGCTTAATTCCGTGCCGCTATTTTTAGCGATGAGAGAATTCTGATTCGTCAGGATTTTGGAGACACCTGTGCCGACAGTACCCCATCCTAAAATACCAACATTAATACACGACCTATCCACTATTGCAACCCCCTCCTTCCCTTCGAAGTGTATTATAACTCGACTTGTAGCAATCACTGACAAGACGATATTGCATATCAGAGATCGGGGCGACTGGATTCGAACCAGCGACCTCTTGAACCCCATTCAAGCGCGCTTCCGGGCTGCGCCACGCCCCGTTAGTAGAACCAATTTCCTTATGCTTGGACCAAGTCTTTAATTGTATCAAGTTTTAATTGTATCACAAATCATCGTATAATGTCAAAAAAAATTGAAGCACCGCTCAAGATTTATGTCTATGTATTCCAGTACATCTGAAGGGTGTAGAAGTTTTCTCTCTGTTGTCGTCTGGCTCAGCAAAGAAAGAGAGACTTGGCGTGGACTTGTGAAAGTCTATCGGTATTGGAACAGAATCTATCGCCGGTTCAGCGGCGAGTAAGATACGGGTGTTTTTCTTGTAGGGCATAAACATTCGCAGTCGGGGTGGATTACCGGAAAACTGAATTTGTCTCTCAGTGATACGTTTCGGGCGGAGAGCCGCAGCCGCAATGCGATACCTATGATACCGCTACGAAAAGATCGAAAATTCGCTATCTTTAGGACTCGGAAGTCCACAAACTCCGAAAGGCCATAAAACTTTTCTTTCATCGTTTGAGACAGTAGCGGGTATCTCGGATACGTTTATTTTTCAGCCATACTTATAACCGATAAGAAAATGTGAACACTACAGTTAAAATGGGGAATCGGCGTGCTTTTGCTTGGGTGTTGCCCTCCTACAAAAGAACTGAATGTCTTGTCCTAATCCATTAAACCACTTCCATCCAAACCCCCGGCACGAACCCCGGATACTCTCCCTCACTGAACGCCGGATAATAAATATCCTCACCACTAAAATCATGAACCGCCTCTCCACCGCTGCTGTTTGGGATGTGGACCCTACAAGTATATTCACTCTCTCGGAACAACTGCTGGGGTGTCGGCGTAGATGCACCTACGCGATACTCTGACAGTGCCGCCTCATCCACCGTAATTCCCAACCCTGGTGCATTCGAAACCTGAATCGTTCCATCAACGACAGGGAGCCGTGTTTCGAGCAGGTCCGATTCCCACAACTCATGACAGGTAATCGCTGGCAATTCCGCTTGGGATAACACCGCACCGAGATGTACCGAATATGCCGTTGTAATACCGGTACCTACCATCTGAAGCCAGTAAGGTTGTGAAAACGAAGCACAGAGCGCGTTCGTTCGCAGGAGCGAGTTCACACTACCGCCGACAACGAACCCGCCGCAACAGCGGGCATGTAGACACGATTCATTGAAATGCTCGACGATCCGATTCTGAACAGCCGCTTGCAACTTCGCTGCACCCTCTACGTCCGTGCCGAGATAGTACGGACTCTCGTAAATAGCGACATTCGGATGTTCATCTAATCGTTGCAACACAGGGATCGCGTTATCCGCAGTCCGCAGAAATCCGTTGAAATCAATATCGAGCCGATAGTCTGCTGGTACAGCGTCCCCGACAGCGTCTACCTGCGCGAAAATGTCACGCCACGGACGGGCTTTCAGTTTCGCAGACGTGTAACCCCGACTAACCGATTCTTGGACTTCCGCAACCCAATCTTCTGGGGGCATATCGATATCCCACCACGAAATAGGACACTGATCACGAACCTTAGGTCCGATGAGTTGGTAGACGGGTACATCTACAGATTTGCCAACGGCATCGAAAAGCGACATCTGGATGCCGAACCCGATGCTATCATCGTTCATACAAGCAAACGCGTTCTCTCCGATGACTCGTTCAATGTTCGCAGATTCGTCCGCTAAATTTTCGCCGTATCCGACAACACCGTTACTGAGTTCGACCCGATAAACATGGACGCGCTCGCCGTGTGTCAAGGCGCGGTGCATGTGTCTGCTGACTCGTTCGTGATAGAAGGGCACGTTCAAGGGAATCGTTTCGAGATGTTTGATGCTAAGCATTAGGTTCCTCGCCAATTAGAACTGTCGTTAACGAAATTGTCAACCCCGTGTTTCACTCATATTTCTCCAAATTGTAGCACACTTCCAAAATAACAGGTAAAAATATTGGGCAGTGGACTTCCGTAGGAGAGTTTCGAACCCCATTTCTTTTGTATTTACTGGAAGAAAACCGACGCGATCTGCAACGAAAAATGTGAAAATGCGGAATCGTGAATTCTGTGAACGTGGGCAACCGAAAACGCAATTGACACCGCTGCCTTTTGTCGGTATAACGTGAGTTTGATAAATATTCAGGGGAGACGCATTTCCGATGAAAGTCCCTCTGATAACGGAAATTTAGGGGGTATCCCCCTAAAAATCGCCTCTTTTTGCGTGAATGTCCTGCGTTTTTGCTCAATTTGCGTCCGTTTTGGACCTCTAATATCTTTTTCAAACTGACGTTATTCTAGATTTTCGCAGAAGTGTAGTTGGAACAACAAGGCATCTCAGTGTTTGAGAACCAGACCCTAACATTGTTGCGAATTTCATATTTCTGCTTATTTGGCGGGGTTAAAGACCCAACCTGCAAAAAATGGAAGATGTATAAGCCTGGGTAGGATACATGTGCCAGGGCGGTAACATCACAAAAGAAAAACTCGGTGATGGCGGTCGAAGGGCGATAACACCACCCTCCTCCGCAGTGGTAAAAAAATAATTTGACACAATCAGGCGATTGTGTGATAATAACATATCTTTATGTCTTTGCCTTGTGCCCTTGTATGGCACGCTTTTTCAAAGAAAGGAAGGAAAATCTAACAATGGCAGTTACATTTCACCACGTTCATCTTCGTTGTGAAGATTTAGAAGGTGCAGTTCAGTATTACGAAGAGATGTTTGACGGAAAAGTATCAGAAATTGTTGATGTCCGCGGATTGAAGATTGTCCGGATGGAAATTGGCGGGGAGCGGATATTCCTCTCACCTAAATTAGGGGACATGGAAGTTGAAGACACCAGTGGGAACCCACGCTGGGGTGTCTACCAACTCGCTTTTACTGTGGAGGATTTGGATGCAGAGGTAGCGCAACTTCAAGCGAAGGGCGCGGAACTCGAAGATTTGAAACCCAATGGGTTGATGATGGCGTTTTTCAAGGGACCCGACAACGTTCAAATTGAACTCATTGAGGCTTAATCGTCCTCGAAAATCGCTACCTTGCCCCGTTCGTAGATAGTCCTTACGTCTGATTTCCTCAAAACCGAAGACGGGCCTAACAGGATGTTGTTGGCTAATCCACCATCTTGATGGAACGCTTAGCGAGGGGACGAAAGTATGAAATTTAGCGAACTTTTTCATACGATTCAGGGGGAAGGACAACTCATTGGTGTTCCCTCTGTTTTCTTCCGAACGAGTTATTGCAATCTGAGGTGTGTTTGGTGCGATACACCTTACACATCTTGGAAGCCTGAAAATAGGGATATCTCTGTCGCTGAAAGCGTTGCCGCAATCTCGCAATACGGCTGTAAGCATGTTGTTATTACCGGTGGAGAACCGTTTATTCAACCGAAGGAATTGATGGCACTCTGTGAGGAATTGGATAAACGGGGACACCACATCACAATTGAAACGAATGCTACGGTCTTCGCAGCAGTCGCCGCGCATCTCATTTCCATGAGTCCCAAGTTGCGTAACTCTAATCCTCCGACAGACAACCGATTTTTCAAACGCCACGAGCGTGGACGTATCTATCCCGACGTTATCCGCCAGTTTTTAGATAAGTACCTGTGTCAAGTGAAGTTTGTCGTGGATACACCTGAAGATTTAGCAGAGATCCAAGCGTTACAGACAGAAGTCGATATTCCGGCCGAGACAATCCTTCTCATGCCGCAAGGGATAACCCCCGCGGTGCTACAACAGAAACAGGAATGGTTGGTGGATCTCTGCAAAGAGAACGGCTATCGCTATTCACCGCGTGTACACGTGGATATATGGGGCGATAAACGAGGTGTCTAACTTCCTACTATTCCTCTGTAGGAGGGATATCCGAATCTCGACTGGCTTTAAAGCCCCTTGCCTTCCTAATAAAGGGGTTGGAGAATTTAGGGGTTTGCGGATGGCTGACCGCCGATGGGGTAGGGAAATGAATTATGATATTCTACTAAAAGGTGGCACTGTCATTGATGCTGCACAGAATTTGAATGCAATGCGCGATGTCGCAATTGCTGGCGGTGTTGTCGCTGCGATTGAAGCGGATATTCCTGAAGGTGCGGCGACACAGACCATCAATGTTAAGGATAAATTCGTGACACCGGGACTCGTTGATATCCACACGCATGTCTATTACGGTGTGACGACATGGGGCATCAGAGCCGATGAGGTTTGCCCAACAGCCGGAACGACCACTGTTGTGGATGCTGGTAGCCCGAGTTGGGTAACGTTTCCCGGCTTCCGTGAATTCATCGCTGAACCCGCGCAGACGAACATTCTCACCTATATCCATATCTCTGGGATTGGGCTTGTCTATGGACCTGTGGGTGAAATGCACGATATGGCTTATGCCAACCCAGGACGCGTTGCGGAGACTTTACAAGCACACCGTGATATGACCGTCGGAGTCAAGGTACGTCAAGGTAAAATGCAGGTTGGCGATAACGGCGTTGAGCCGCTAAAACTTGCCATTAAAGCCGCCAAACAGGCAGAGACACCCGTCATGTGTCATATCGGTGCCGGTGTGCCACTTCCTAATATTTTGCGGTTGCTACGTCCGGGCGATGTGATTACCCACTGTTTCCAAGGCAACGGTGATAATATTGTTGACGAGAAAGGGAACGTGATTCCCGAAGCCTGGGAGGCTCGTGAGGATGGTATTATCTTTGATGTCGGGCACGGTGCTGGCAGTTTCCGTTATGAGATCGCACAACGCGCTATGGAACAAGGCTTCATCTCCGATGTTATCAGTACCGATCTCCACACAGGCAACATCAATGGCCCCGTCTACGATTTACCGACAGTCCTATCGAAACTGATGCACTTGGGCCTCTCGCTTGAAGAAGTAATTGAGAAGGCGACTTTCAGTGCCGCAAAGGCTATCCAACGTGAGGAGCAACTCGGTCATCTGAGAGTTGGAACCGTCGCGGATGTCGCAGTCTTTGAAGTACTGGATGGTGAATTTGAGTTCTTTGACACGCACGGCACCAAGTTTATCGGGAATAAAAAATTGAAAGCGGTATTGACAATACGAGAAGGAAAAATCTAAATTCTGCCGCTTCGTTATAAACACTACCCTAAAGCATACAAACATGGCGAACACGAACAAAAAACTAAGCGGCTGTTATAGACGGGTTCTGACTTTTCTATTGGCGGTTGTAGCAGTCAGTTTAATCGCGGGTGGCGTGCTTTACCGTCGAGTCGGAGGCCCTGAAGGTGGACGCTATTGGATGGCAGAACGTGCCCTGAACGGTGTAGAAAAGCATCTTAAGTCGAAGAATCGCCCCGATGGTATTTCAGAAGATCAGGTAATTACAGCCTTTGCGAACGTGCGCGAGGCAACCCAACAACGGAAAGTCAATCTTACATCACTTTATAGGGTGCTGAAATCGTATCAAACGGAGTTCCATACCACAAAACCGTCGACACCTGAGGTCCAAACGTTCCTTATTGAACTTGAGAGGACAATTCTTAAAGATGCGATTAAGGAGTGATATGTGATACCACATCATCCTGCCTTCTGATTATTGATGCCACCGAATAGAATCGTAGCTACTGAAGATTTCTGACTACCGATCCGTGACTGCTTATGAACGTCGATTGGCAACTATCTCTCGAATTTGAGATGTGTAAACGTCGTTGCTCAGATCAGTGTGAATAACCTGCATAAGCGCATTTTTGTATCTCGCCTTGAGGTCACCCCATGCCTTGAGGAGTGTTTTGCTTTTGGAGGTTTCAGGCTGCGCAACAGCACATAAAATTTGATGTATAACCGAGAGGTAGAAGAGTAGATGATGGCTATCAACACGCGCCGCAACTTCCATAGATGAACATATCTCACGATGCGAGGTAACCGACGTGGCATAAGCGTTGACTATCTCTCGATTCAACAACGAAACGAAGTTTGCGCCCGCTTGATTTGCCCCGATGCTATTGAAATATTGGACCAACCGCCGTTCCTGCCAATCCCAACCAACACTCGAAAAGTCGATGAAAAAAGGCACTTCCTCAGAAATCACGATGTTGCGACTTTGGTAATCGAGACTATCGAAAGTCTGCGGTGCCGTTCGGAGGCGGTTGGAGATGATTGTCCATGCCTTGTCAAGGTGTGTCGTTTGAGATGAGGTTAGGGAACTACAAAGATAACCCAGGGTTTTTCTGCCTTGTTCAAGTGAATCTTGCAGGGGAGTGTCCACATCGTAACGGAAGGCGTACGGTGTAAGACGTTCCATGTTTTCTGTGAAAACGCTTTCGACCCGACAGAGTTCCATAAGTGCAGTCTGCAAAATCGGTTTGAAAGTTGATGACGATCTGCTTTGTGCCATAGCATCGAGCGTCAATTCACCGCACCATTCCAACAACAAGGCATGAGAGTCTTCTGACTTCCAAATAATTTTCGGGACACGACATCCATTACGGTGTAACATTGATAGGAGGGTGAATTCAATCTCATAAGGGGTGTAGCCTGCTTTAACAACCGGTGTGGTGATGTCGTGCTGTTTGAGCAGATAGTTCCTGGAACCGAGTTTTAAACGGCAGACGTTGTATTTTTGCTGACTGCCGTGCTGAATCGGTTCGAGTTTCAGAGCCTCTGCCTCTATTTTGAAGTGAGCAGCGATCTGTTCAATGAGATGTTCCACTTGTGTCCCTCCAGCCGTTTTATACCACAGAATCCATCCCGAATCTATAATTTTCTTGACATCCAGTTAAGTAGTGTGGTATAAAATACTTGAAATTCAATCGTTTATGTGGTAAAATATTTATATCAATTCTGATGCAAAATGTTCATCAGGCGTTACACAACCAATGCTGGATACGACACACCTCTCGATTTGCACAGTGGGTTCTCTCATGCTGAGAGTCTGATGCAGATATGAAAGAGGTGGACGCGAAAACCCAGTGAGGGTGAAGTTCCCTCGCGAACTTAGGAGGTTTTTTTGGCTGTTACAATGAAAGAGCTCCTTGAATGTGGAGTTCACTTCGGACATCAAACCCGTCGTTGGAATCCGAAGATGGCAGAGTACATCTTCGCAGAACGAAACGGGATTTACATTATTGATTTACAAAAGACGCTACGGATGCTCGAAACCGCTGTTGATTTCGTTGGAGGGATCGCGTCGAAGGGTGGTGGCGTGTTATTTGTTGGCACGAAACGGCAATCCCAAGAAGCTGTACAAGGCGAGGCGGTTCGATGTGGTATGTACCACGTGAATCATCGGTGGCTCGGCGGTATGTTGACGAATTTCCAAACCATCCGTCGGAGTGTCAATCGGCTCGATGAACTGGACGCGAATGAAGCCAATGGGCTTTTTGATCAGATGCCCAAGAAAGAGGTAATGCGTCTGCGCCGAGAAAAAGGTAAACTCGATAACAACCTCAGTGGTGTCAGAGAGATGAAAAAACTCCCTGAAGTTGTTGTTGTCACCGACACGCGGAAAGAGCATACGGCTATCGCAGAAGCAAACAAACTTGGCATTCCGATTATTGCTATCGTTGACACCAACTGCGATCCTGATCCGATTGATTTGCCGGTTCCGGGTAACGATGATGCCATCCGTTCGATTCGTCTCATCTGCTCCGTTTTATCCGATGCAGTAATTAGCGGTAGAGGAGAGGCCCTGGAAGGGGCAGAGGTCGCAACGGAAGCAGAGCAGTCCAATACGGCTGTGGCGCAGGTAGATGCTATACTTGAAGTAGAGAGGCATGAGGAAGAAAGTGCCGCGATTTTGGAAGAAGCGCAACTGTCCACAGAGGCGGAGGCGATTGGCGATGGTGAGCAGCGCCAGCCACGTGCGCCACGTCAACGACGGAGAGGGAGACCACCTCGTCGACAGGCTCAATAAATTGGCAGTCAACCACCAGCGATCAGCAAAGAGGAACTTTCATTAAAGGATACCGTCTTAACTGACGACTGAAAGGATTTTTTGAAGGAAACTGTCCTGACTGCTGATCGTGAATAAATAAGAGGAGGATAAATGGCGATTACAGCGAAACTTGTTAGCGACCTCCGTTCACGGACGGGGGCAGGGATTATGGACTGCAAGAAGGCACTAACAGAGACAAATGGAAATATTGACGAAGCGATTCAGAAATTACGGGAGCAGGGATTGAAAGCTTCGGAAGTCAAAGGCAGTAGAGCGGCAGAAGAAGGATTAATTGTTTCCTATATCCATCCCGGTAGCCGTGTCGGCACGTTAGTCGAACTGAATTGCGAAACCGATTTCGTCGCAAGAACAGAGCAATTCCAAAAGTTGGCGAAAGAGATCGCTATGCAGGTCGCAGCTGCAAAACCGAAATATATTAAACCGGAAGATGTGCCTGCCGAGGATCTTGAAGCAGAGAAAGCAATTCTGAAAACACAAGCCGAGCAGGAGGGTAAACCTGCCCATATCGCTGAACGGATTGTTGAAGGGCGGATCGCAAAATACTATACAGAGACCTGTCTCTTACAACAGCCCTACATCCGCGATTCAGACAAAACCATTGATAGCCTCGTAAAGGACTCAATAGCCCAATTGGGTGAGAATATTGTCGTCAAACGTTTTGTGCTCTATGTCCTTGGTCAGTAGATCTATAAGACCATTTATGGTGAATAGTTTTAAGTCATCAGTTGTCAGAGGGAATAGTTATCGGTTAAAAGAGGCGGTTGCTGCTTGGGCATTTCTTCAATCTCCTCCAGGAATATCATATCTCTCTTGTAACTGACCACTGACGACTGACAGTTATGAAGGGAAAGATCAGATGCAACAACAAATTCTTCAACAGACTGAATCCCGAATGAAGAAGACAGTCGAGGCGACATCGACGAAATTGTCCCATGTACAAACGGGACGTGCGACACCGGCACTCTTAGATCAGGTTAGCGTTACTTATTACGGTAGCAAAAGTCCACTGAGTCAGGTCGGCACGATTACCACCCCTGAACCGCGGCTACTTGTCATTCAACCTTGGGACAAGACGCTAATTACAGAAATTGAGAAGGCAATCGCCCACTCAGATTTGGGACTCTCAACGAACAATGACGGAAACGTTATCCGAATCCAAGTTCCCGAACTCACATTGGAGCGCAGGACCGAACTAACGAAGGTCGTCCGTAAACTCGCTGAAGAGGGTAAGGTTGCAATTCGGAATATTCGTCGTGATGCCAACGAATCCGTTAAAAAAACCGATGGTGGCGATTCTAGTGGTGGCGGGAAGAGCAGAGGTCGTGGAGGCGATAAGAAACGCGGAAGGGCGAGTGCTGATCCAGTTCAGCAACTTACGGATAAGTACATCGATCAGATTGATGAGTTGACAGAAGCAAAAGAATCCGAACTATTAGAAACTTAGGCGAAAGGTGTCCGCGCACTCCCATTGTGATCGGGTGCTTTTTTGGAGCAAGTTGCCCAGCCCAGTTACGATTGCTTCGAAAACTTGCCTGAAAACGAGTTGGAAGGCAGCGCAATCGAAACTAAGGTATTTTCCCGAATCGTTCCTTTGCGCGAAGAAACTTTTATAAGCCAGAGGCAGTTGGAATGAACCGAAAACCGGGGTCCCCGCTCGTTACCGGGCGCGAGGAACAGTGACCAGATTTAATGGTTAAAAAATATGTTTTGGCGGAGAGCCTTGAGTGTGGTTGTGCTGGTGCCGTTAGTTCTCCTAATTATTTATCGGGGGGATTGGCTCTACCTGCTACTTGTATCTATCGCTGTGGTGATGATGCAAGTTGAGTACTGTCGTTTAGCGCAGCACTTCACGGAAAAATTGAATCCAGTGGTACCGGCACTCTTGACAGGTATGTTCTGTTTATTCGCGTATTTTTTGCCGACATTTACACAGACTACCTCTGCCTCAACGGTAATATTCAGTTACCTCACTTTCGTATTCATTTATGTTTTCGCGGAAAGTATCTTTAGGGCGAAGGTCGCCGGTGAATTGCTCGCTGTCACCCTGAAACTAACCGGTATTTTAACGATCGGTTGGGCATTAGGCTACCATCTCATCTTGCTCCGAAATGCGGAACCTATCGGTAGGCAAATTATTTTCCTATTGGCTGGAATCGTTTGGTGTAGCGATACCGGCGCGTATCTCGTCGGTAGAGCGTTCGGTAGACACAAACTCGGCACGCCGGTCAGTCCGCGAAAGACGATCGAGGGGACTATCGGGGGATTGGTCGTAGGCACTTTGACGAGTTTCCTGCTGAGCACGCTTCTCCTGAAAGGGATACTCTCTTGGGGACACGCCGTCCTTATTGGACTACTACTCAGCGTTTTGGGACAACTTGGGGATCTCAGTGCCTCTCTGATGAAGCGAACCGCCGGTGTTAAGGATTCCGGACACGTTATCCCTGGACACGGTGGATTCATTGATAGGTGTGACAGTCTAATTTTTAGCACACCTGTGCTCTATTACTATTTGGCATTGACGGGACACTTTTAATGGTTCTCGGTCGGGTTGCTACGCAGCCCTTCGGTTTTCGGTTAAGGTGTTATCGTTTCGCAAAACCCTCTTCTAACCGTCAACTGAAAGCCTGTATAGCAGGCGAGCCGATAACCGACAACCGTAAAACATGAAGCACATCGCCATACTCGGTAGCACGGGTTCTATTGGGAAGAACACTCTCAGCGTCGTTGGAACACATGCTGACGAATTTAAGATAGTCGGTCTCGCAGCGAACAGAGATGTTGACACCCTTGAACAACAGATTCGACAGTATCGCCCGGCGTTGGTAGCTTTAAATGAACCCACGGCGGCATCCCAACTCCGAGAACGGATCCGAGATATCAACTGTACACACGTGCTCGCTGGCACCGAGGGGCTTCAAGCCGTAGCGACGATGCCTCAAGCATCCCAAGTCTTGGATGGAATGGGCGGAAGTGCAGGACTGCTACCGACTTTGGCAGCGATTAATGCCGGCAAGGACATCGCCTTCGTTAATAAAGAGGTAATGGTGATGGCGGGACCTCTTGTGAATGCGGCTGTCCAAGCGAACGGTGTTAACTTGATACCCATAGATGGTGAAATGAGTGCCATTTTCCAATGCTTGGAGGGTGCACGCGACCAGCAGGCAGATATCCATCGACTCCTGATTACTGCATCAGGTGGACCGTTCAGAACGACACCGAAAGAGACGCTCTATTCTGTCACACCGCAGCAAGCACTCCGGCACCCGAATTGGAAGATGGGACAGAAAATCACGATTGACTCCGCGACAATGATGAACAAAGGGCTGGAGGTCATTGAGGCGAAATGGTTGTTTGATATAGAGCTCTCGAAAATAGACATCGTTGTCCATCCAGAGAGTATTGTCCATTCTATGGTGGAGTGGACAGACGGCTCTACACTCGCACAATTGGGCCCTACAGATATGCGTATTATGATCCAATACGCTTTAACCTATCCCCGTAGACTCTCAATACCAGTGCCACGTTTGGATCTGATGGAGGCACGCACATTACACTTTGAACCGGTTGACTTCGAGAAATTCCCATGCCTATCACTCGCATATACCGCTGCGGAAGTCGGTGGCACACTACCCGTCGTGCTCAGTAGCGCAGATGAGGTTGTCGTGGAGGCTTTTCTTGATACATGTATCGGATTTATGGATATTCCGGCGATCCTTGAACGTGTGATGGATGCACATGAGGTGATTACTGACCCAACACTTCCGGATATCCTTGAGGTTGACCGGTGGGCAAAAGCAACAGCACATTCAATAATAAAAAAATAAAAGAATAGTTATCAGGACAGATTTTCAAAAAAAATCCTTTCAGTCGTCAGTTAAGACGTGTGGCGGTTGACACTGTTTCGCAGTGAAAATCACGGCACAAGCGAGACACTGAAAACTAAAAAAACATAAAGAGGCAATAGACACTATGGAATTTTTCGTCGACCTGATTAGCTCCATAATTCCGTACATAAAAACGGCATTTCTCGCTATTATTCCTCTCGGGTTTATTATTTTTATTCATGAACTCGGTCATTTTTATGCCGCAAAGCGATGTGGTATTAAAGTCAACACCTTCTCCCTCGGTTTCGGTCCCAAACTGGTAGGATTTCAGCGAGGCGAAACAGATTATAGAATCTCATTATTGCCATTTGGTGGCTATGTTCAAATGGAGGGTGAGAACCCAAGCGAACAAACAGGTGCACAAGGTGAATTCGCGAGTGCTCCGATAGGCAGTCGCGCCTTTGTTGTCGCCGCGGGGCCCGCAGTTAATCTGTTGTTTGGTTTGTTGGTATATTGGCTCGTCTTTGCTACTGGAATCAATACGGATGCCGCTCGATTGATCGGTGGATTAACAGGCTTACCCCTCGGTGAAAAAGAAGCAATTCAGATCGGCTGGGTCGCTGATGATGGCCCCGGGGCAGTGGGTGGGTTAATGCCTGGGGATACAATCATTTCCGTCAACGGAGACCCAATCAGCCATTGGGCGATGTTCCAGACACGGGTTTTCACCAGTGCAAATAAACCACTTGAACTCCTTGTGGAACGGAATGATGAGAGCAAGATCCTCTCTGTTAAACCTGATGCTGAGCCGAGTGTCAGAGGAGACATAGGTATCATTCGAGTGACCAGTAAAACCGAGACAACCGTCAATCATATCGAAGAGGGAAGTCTCGCGTCGCAAGCTGGGATCCAAGTCGGTGATCATATTGAGAGTATCAACGGCCAGAAAATCCACAACGTCCCATATTTTGGGTATGGGGTCTGGCACGCCTCCGAAGATTGGCGTAATGAGAAATATCAGGCACTTTATCAAAGTATTAACGAAAATCGAGAAGCATTGGCACTTGGTATTCGTCGGGGTGATGAGACATTCATCCTCGAACTGCCAGTACGCTGGCATGTGAAAGCGAGTGTTCAAGAGAATAGTATCGCGCAAAACGCTGGGATCCAAGATGGGGACGTACTTGTGACGCTTAACGGCACAGCAGTGAACAATGCGACGCTCTATTCGGAACTCAAGACAATGGCAGGTCAACCGATCGAAGTCGGATTAATGCGGGACCGTAGCCTGAAAGAGGTAACGCTTACGGCGGACTCCCAAAGTTCAGAAACTGATACTGAGGGTGCCCTCTTCGGATTGGCGTGGCAAACTTCCCTGAGTGGAATGGAATTCGCTGCGAAAACAGCACCTTTACCGGATTATAACCTTTTTACAAGTTTCGGCAAAGGCGTTGAAGCGACATGGTTGACGTTTACAACTGTCGGCAGGACCTTGCAACAACTCGTAGGCGGAGAGGTATCGCCGAAACATCTTGCCGGTCCAATCGGTATTGCGAATGCTACGAGTCGTATGTTTGAGAGAGTTGGGTTGAGCAGTGTTCTCTTTTTCATAGGGTTCATTAGTATCAATCTTTGCATCGTCAATTTGTTGCCGATTCCGATTGCTGATGGGGGACAACTGCTGTTTTTTGCTGTTGAGAAGATCCGTGGTAGACCCATGCCTCGGAAAGCGCAAGAAATTGTTCAACAGGTCTGTATTGTTCTCCTGATTGCGCTTTTCCTTTACATCACTTGGTTCGATGGTATGTCCCTGATTCACGATCTGCGGAATTAGTTTTCAGGACAGCGGTTTTCATTCGGATGTAACTTCTTGTGCCTAACTGCTGACACTCGACAGCTGATAACTATTAAAATGGATAGAGACAGTCTTAAAAAAGATTATGTAGAACTTGTTGCAAGTGTGAGGGAATACGTGGAAGAACAACTTCAACTCGGTTTCATAGAATCAGAAATGGACGAACCTGCTCGAGAGTCACCTTATGCGAATCTCGATCTGCCTGCGCTGGCTACCGATGCCGCGAGTTGCACCAAATGTCCGTTGCACGAGACACGAAATAGTGTCGTTTTTGGTGTTGGAAACAGGGAAGCTGACCTTATGTTCATCGGTGAAGCACCGGGAGCTGATGAGGATCGGCAGGGGGAACCTTTTGTCGGTAGAGCTGGTCAATTGCTGACACAAATCATTGAAGCAGGGATGAGACTCAAGCGCGAGGATGTCTACATCGCAAATGTGCTTAAGTGTCGTCCTCCGGGTAACAGAAACCCTGAAACTGCTGAAGTCGCAACCTGTAGCCCTTACTTAGTGCGTCAGATAGAACTCATTCAACCGAAGGTGATTGTTGCGCTTGGAAGTTTTGCGTCACAGATGATGCTTGGAACTAAAATCGGAATCACAAAACTTCGCGGGGAGTTCCATCCGTGTAATGTTCCGGGACTCCGCGTCCTTCCACATCGGAAACCACCGACGGTCATGCCGACGTATCACCCGGCATATCTGCTCAGAAACCCGGCTGGCAAACGTGACGTGTGGGAGGATGTTAAAAAGGTGCTTGCTTTTTTAGCGGAATAGCAATCAGCAGTCAGTTGAGAAATATGTTCTGCTTTAAAAATTTTGTGTAAGGAGATAGAAAACCTGTGCGGAATGTAGTGGAACACAGCCCAAGCGGCAATAAATTAAAATATGCGAATATCGCTTTTCCGCTATCGGTCGATCAAGTGTTCACCTACAGTGTGCCGCTGCAGATGGATACCACTTTACAACTCGGAACCCGGGTATTAGCACCTTTCCGAGGCATCGCTCAGGAAGGGGTCGTCGTTGAAAGACTCGATGAAACCGATCTGGCTCCTAATATTATAAAAAATATTTCCTACTGCCTTGAAGAAACCCCGACTTTTTCTCCTGATCTGCTCGCGCTTACCAAATGGATGGCGGAATATTATGTCTGCCCGTGGGGTATAGCGCTCTTTTGCGCTGTGCCGTCTGCTGTGCGAACAACGAAAGAACAGAAGGTACGACTCTTATCGGGAGCACCCGCACCACGGGGAAAAGTACAAAAGGAACTCGTCTTACATTTGGAGGTAGAAGGTGAACTATCTCTCAACCAACTCGCCCGCCGTGTCGGTATAAGTTACCAGAAACTCCGTCCAAGGATTACCGCGCTAGAAGAAAAAGGAATCGTTAGCCTTGATGTCACCCACAAACCGAAAGCTAACACGCTGTTAACCTCTGTAGCAACTTTAGCTTTACCGCCAACTGATATTCAGGCGGCAATTGATCTACTCAGGCGCGAGGCGGATGGCTCCAAAGATTCGCCTGGTCCGCGACCGGGCAGACGTCGGAACGTTGCCGCTGCGAAACATGCCGAAATTCTGCAACACTTGCTTGATGAAGGTGATCCTTTGACGACAGCCGACCTAACCAAGCGGGTGAATTCCAGCGTCTCTCTGCTCCGCACACTTGAAAGGCGGGGTTTTCTACATATCACACGAGCACAAGCCACTCGTAATCCCTTGAGTTCTGAACCGATCGCCGCAACACAGCCGTTTCACTTGAATCCTGCACAATCGATAGCGTTAGCGGAGATTCAAAATATACTCACATCACAGGCTACTGAACATCCACCTACGTTTCTGCTCCATGGCGTAACCGGGAGCGGTAAAACCGAGGTCTACATGCAAGCGATGACAGAAGTTCTTGAAAAAGGGAAATCTGTGATTGTGTTAGTGCCAGAAATATCGCTCACCCCTCAGGCTGCCTCTCGGTTTGTTGGGCGATTCGGGGAACGGGTGGCGTTACTGCACAGTCGGTTGAGCGATGGGGAACGTTATGATCAGTGGCATCGTATCCGAAAAGGTGAAGCGGATATCGTAATTGGACCGCGTTCTGCTGTCTTTGCTCCAGTGAAAGAACTCGGTATGCTGATTATAGACGAAGAGCATTCGGATTCCTATAAATCAGATACCGTCCCGCGTTATCACGCGCGAGATGTCGCGCAGAAGCGGGGTCGACTCGCAAACTGTCCCGTTCTACTGGGGAGTGCGACACCGTCCCTTGAGAGTTTTCATCATGCAAAAAATGGGAGTTATCGGCTCCTCAGTCTGCCGGACCGTGTTCTTGATAGAAAAATGCCCGATGTCCACATCGTTGATATGCGGACTGAATTGAAAAAGGGCAACAAGACTATCTTCTCTGATGTCCTCCGAAACTCTATTGAAGAACGATTGGAAAGGCAGGAGCAAATTATACTGTTTCTCAACAGACGTGGGCATTCCACTCATGTATCTTGCCGAACTTGTGGTTATGTTGAACGCTGCGAAAATTGCTCTATTTCGTTGACTTTTCATTTTGAGACGAAGCATCTCGTGTGTCACCATTGTGGGGATAAACGGCCGACGCATCCGACCTGTCCGCAGTGTGGCAGTTCTGTTATTCGCTATTTTGGATTGGGAACAGAGAAGGTTGAACAAGAAGTGCGGAAAGCGTTTCCACAGGCACGGATAAAGCGGTTTGATGCCGATTCAACAGCTCGAAAGAACGCACATCAGCAGATTTTGCGGACATTTGAGCAGCAGGAGATTGATATTCTCATAGGTACACAGATGGTATCGAAGGGATTAGACTTCCCGAATGTCACACTTGTCGGGGTCATCGCCGCGGATACCAGTTTGAACCTACCGGACTTTCGGGCAAGCGAACAGACGTTTAGTCTGTTGACACAGGTCGCTGGACGTTCAGGACGTGCTGAGATCGAAGGGAAAGTCATCATTCAGACCTATATGCCTGAGCACTACTGTATTTCCGCCGCACAGAAGCACGATTATCTCAGTTTCTACGCGCAGGAGGTAGAAGCACGCGGCGAGTTACGATATCCACCTTTCTCACATGTCGGGACCCTTTTGCTCCGTGGCAAGGATGAAAAACAGGTTGAAGAGGCAGCACAGGCTGTCCGGGATCAACTTCAGATTTGGCAGACAGATCAAACGTCTGCCGCTCAGCCAGATGAGAAAAAAGAGGATGTTGGAGAAACTGAAGTAGAAATCCTTGGTCCCGCGCCAGCACCACTCTCGAAAATCGAAGGGAAATTTCGGTGGCATTTCTTACTTCGAAGCAACTCTGTTGAAAGAATCAGTCAACTCCTTAAGCACATAACTGACGAGCCACCCGCCGCTATTAAATGGAATACTATTGAATTTGTGATTGACATTGATCCCACGAGTATCCTATAGACATGTCCCCTCTACGATGGAGGGCAGTCCAGGAGTAATTAATTAAAAATGGGTAACCGGATATTTGATAAACTTGCTGATACTGACTTACTTGCACGTAGCCCGATTCTGGTTTTTGCTGCGGATCCGCTTGCATCTGCCGGAATTAAAGGGCTTGGACAAGTACAACACCCGAAACCGCACTACCGAACGCACGCAGAGTTTTTGCAACTCCAGCGCGACCTTGCTGCAGATGGCAAATTAGATGGACTTCTCATGACACCTGCAGATGCAGAAATCCTTGCGCTTGAAGAAAACCTGTTTGAAGACACACCGATTACGCCAATCGTACGAATGAACTCAGAGACGGCTATCTGGAATCCGAGATTTGGTGTCTATACTTCGCGACTATCAATGCCGTTTCAGACAGTGTTTCCAGAGGATATGCAACGTTATTGTGAGGCACTCATCGGGCCCGCACTCGAATGTCGAGTCAGCCTTGGATTGTATTCTATTACACTGAACAACGATCCGATCGCTGATGAGCGGATGTTACAAGCGTATGTGCAGTTCGCACACGTTGTCGGTGAAATTGAGGGATTCGATCATCTCTTAGAGGTCTTTTTACCGAATGTAAAGATGCCAGGAATGGATGAAGAGAAGCGGGGCATGTATGTTGCCGATTCTATCGTCCGAACGATGAGTTATCTCCGAAAACACCAACGCCCGCGTTTTATCAAGACAGCATACACGACCGCTGATGTTTGGAGCGAATTGTGTCAATTCGATACGACGTTAGTGATCGGGGCATTGGGGGGACCGCGTCAGAATGCGCGTAGCACGTTTGGGCTTGCACATAATGTTGTCAGCAATGGTGGACGTGCTATCCTATTCGGACGCACCATCTTCGGTGAAGATGAACCGATAGGCTTTGTCCAGTGTTTGCGACGTGTTCTTGATGGTGAGGACGATCCGCAGAATGCCCATGCGGCGTATCAGAAGTTGTTACGTGGTTCCCGAACAGGTTAGCGGCAATCCGCTTTATAGCAATCGAAAAGTTATCAAGTGTGCAAAAGTGAGAAAGGCACAACTCGCAACGCCCCAACCTCCAATCTCTGATAGATGCTAACTGGAAACGGATGACTTTGATAACTGAAGACTGATGACTGATAAACCGCGTGTCCTTCTGCTACTTCCAACTCGCACGTATCGAGCGACGGATTTCCTCAAAGCCGCCCTGAAGTTGAATGTAGAGGTGGTTGTAGCATCAGAGGAAGCGGCTACGACAGCAGACCTGTCGCCCCGACACACGCTCGTGCTTGACTTCAGCGCGCCTGCTGCTGCAACACAGACTATCGTTGAATTCACCGAAACCCATCCTATTGCGGCAATCGTCGGTGTCGACGATGATACGACGCTACTGGCGACAACTGCGTCAGAAGCATTAGGGCTTCCCCACAACCCCGTTGATTCCGCAAAAGCGACACGCAACAAGTACCTCTTGCGACACACATTGGCGACGAACGGGGTGTCGGTGCCTGCTTACCAATGCTTTTCCGTCGAGGACAATCCTGCTGAGATAATCGCAAAACTCGGAACAGATACACAAATTGATTTTCCATGTATTATCAAGCCAGTGTCTCTCTCCGCCAGTCGAGGTGTTATCAAAGCAGACACACCCGCCGAATTCATCGAAGCCTTTCAGAGGACGGCGAAGCTCCTGCGAACTTTACAAGAATCCATGGATCCTCCTACGCCATATCTACTCGTTGAGAACTATATTCCCGGCATAGAGGTGGCACTGGAGGGTATTCTTTTGGACGGTGAACTTAAGACACTCGCGCTTTTCGATAAACCCGATCCATTGGAGGGTCCCTTTTTTGAGGAGACACTCTATGTTACACCTTCCCGCTTGTCGGTGGAGGTCCAAAATGCGTTCCATCGTTCGACTGTGGAAGCCGCTGACGCTTTGGGCTTAAGACATGGACCTATTCACGCCGAACTACGCTATAATGACAAAGGCGCGCACCTTATTGAGATTGCGGCTCGGACGATCGGTGGACTCTGTGCGCGGACGCTGCGATTTGGAACGGGGATGTCGCTTGAAGAACTCGTCATCCGACATGCAATTGGGCAACCCGTGGAGGAGTTGCAACGTGAAACGCGAGCGGCAGGTGTGATGATGATCCCTGTGCCGAAGGCGGGTATCTTGGGCGAGGTACGCGGTAAAACAGCGGCGCATTGTGTAGAGGGAATTGTGGAAGTCAACATCACAATCCCTATTGGTGGAGAAGTGGTCCCACTGCCGGAGGGAGCACGGTATCTCGGTTTCATCTTCGCTCGTGCTGAAACACCCGAAGCGGTGGAGTTGGCATTGCGTGAAGCACATCAACAATTGGAATTTGTAATTTTAGCATAGAAGACGACTACTGTAACCCAAGTAACCACTTACACGCAAGTTGCCACCTCTGTAGCATAACCTGTTAGGTTGTGCATCTTCTCACTCTAATCAAAGTGTTCAAAGGTCTGCAAATTATATGAGCAACTTGATTAGAATTGCAGATTGGAATGATAATATGTTCATGAAGTCATACACTATAACACTCATCCTTATTACGCTCTGTGTATGGACAGCACAGGCAGAGAAGGGGAACCCTTTTTTTACAGAGGTAACTGATGCACTCGGTTTTACACAAGCACAAACGCCTTGGCGCGCAGGGACGCACGCCCTACCAGAAGTAATCGGGAGTGGGGTTGCCCTGTTCGATTACGATAACGATGACGCGCTCGATGTTCTGCATGTCCGATTTCCGCCTCCCGATGAAGGGGACGCTCCCGCACCGAATCGACTTTTTCGGCAACAACCTGATGGAACGTTTCTTGACGTTACGAAAGCCGCTGGCATCGGACATGAAGGATACGGGCAAGGTGTGGCAATCGGTGATGCGGACAATGACGGTGATGCGGATGTTTATGTGACAAATTACGGTGCTGATGCGTTTTATCGAAACAACGGTGATGGGACGTTTGCTTTACAAGAGGCGGGGCTTTCAAACGAAGCATGGGGAACATCTGCGACTTTTGGAGATTATGACAGAGATGGATACCTCGATCTCTATGTCGCAAACTACGTTCAGTTCGATCCAGAGGCAGTATGTCGTGGAAAACATGGTGCGCCAGATTACTGCAATCCACAGGTCTTTGAACCCGCCGCGGATCGGTTGTTCCGAAACAACGGGGACGGTACATTTACAGATATGTCGCAACAGACAGGAATAGCCGCAATGCCTGGCAGAGGTCTCGGCGTTGTGTGTCTTGATCTGACAGGCGACGGTTGGGCGGATTTTTACGTCGCGAACGACGGGGAAGCCAACCAACTCTGGGTAAATCAGAAGGATGGCACTTTCGCTGAGGAAGCCATATTGTACGGTCTGGCGTTTAATGCTTATGGGCAACCTGAGGGGAGCATGGGCATCGCTGTTGGTGATGTCAATGGTGATACACGTCCAGATCTGTTTGTGACACACTTGTCAGGTGAAACGAATACGCTTTATATCGCTTCTACCTATGCTGCATTCGTTGATATGACTGAAATGACAGGATTCGCCGGACGTGATCTACCCTTTACGGGATTTGGGTGCGGTTTTGTGGATTTCGATAATGATGCCGATCTGGACATCGCACTCGTCAATGGTCGAGTGAAACGGAGTGCCGTTCTTGAGGGGGCAAGCACTGGTGAATTCTGGAATTTCTACGCTGAACCGAATCTTCTCTTTCAAAATAGCCATCAGCAGGAAACACCCAAGCAAAAACACTCTGGTTCATCAGGGGCCTCTTTACCGACAGCCCATTTCACTGACGTGAGTTCGCTTGCTCCTAATTTTACAGGACAGATTGAAGTCAGCCGCGGAATGGCTTTCGGTGATGTCGATAGAGATGGCGATATTGATATAGTCGTGAGTGGTATCGACAATCGACTCCGCTTTTTCCGAAACGATGCACCGCCGCCGCAACATCATTGGCTTTCTGTGCAGGCTATCACCCAACGTCGCGACGCACTTGGCGCACAGGTAACACTCAGGACAGCATCACGGACATTGACAGGTTACGTGTTACCGGGATCCAGTTATCTCAGCAGCAGTGAGCCGAGTGTACATTTCGGGTTAGGGACAGTCGATACAATTCAGGCGATTGAGATACACTGGCAAGACGGGACTCGTGAAAGATTTCCTGGCACAACCGCCAATCAACGCGTAAAGGTTTATCAAGGGAAGGGGGTGTCTTTTTGAAGGGAATTATCTAACAATCCCAAGTCTTTAGGCTTGGGTCCAACCCCGTTCTTTTCAGCCTCCGTAAAAAACGTGACTTTATGTGTATTTATGTGGTATAACGATAGGAGTGACTCAGGGGTAGGTGCTGATACACCTGCCACACCTTATCAGAGGGAATCAGTCTCCTCCAGGAACCAATTATGCCATATAAAACACACAAGATCGCATTAAATCCAACATTCAAGCAGCGGCGATGGTTTGCACAACAATCCGGTTATGCCAGATTTGCGTATAACCGTGCGTTAGCAGATTTTAAGACCTGCTTAGCGAATGACAAGTTTCAGTCATGGCAAACACTCAACAAGAACTTCAATCAAACGAAAAGGTCTTATGAGTGGACACAAGTCCAAGACCAACGTGCAGCCTTGTATGCTATCAAAAATCTGGGACAAGGTATTTCAAATTGGGTCAATAAACGGGCGAAGTTTCCACGTTTCAAGAAACGCGGTCATAAGCAGAGGTGGACGACAGACGAACAATCCGTTCGGGTAGAGTGCCAGCGTATCAAGTTGCCTAAAATCGGATGGATCCAAATGTTCCAAACCTTACGTTTTGATGGTAAGTTTATCAAAGTAACTATCAGCAGGACGGCTCATCGCTGGTTTGTCTCTATCACCGTAGAAACAGAGGACACCGAAGTTGTTGACATCTCAACACACCCTGTTCTCGGTATAGATGTCGGTATCAATACCTTAGCAACTTTGAGCAATGGCACGAAATATCCTAATCCGAGACCGCCCCAACGTTATGAGCGGAAACTCAAGCGTGAGCAACGCAAGTTAAGTCGCAAAGTATTCCTGTCCAACAATTGGTATCAGCAGAAACGCGAGGTGGAGCGTCTCCACTATCGTATTGCTTGTATCCGCAACGATGCCCACCATAAAGCCACAACGGATATTGTCCGCAGTGCCAGGGCTATCGGTATTGAGACGCTCAAGATGACGAATCTGCTCAAGAATAGGAAACTCGCGAAAGCCTTATCTGATTCAGCCCTCGGTGGCTTCTTACAAAAACTCAAGACGAAAGCAGAGGCCGCAGGGATCCCTGTCGTGGAAGCGGATCAGTTTTATGCATCCAGTCAAACGTGCAGTCAATGCGGGCAGAAAAAAGACGACTTCACACTTTCCGAGAGAACGTATCATTGCAATCCATGCGGTCTCTCTATAGATAGAGATGTCAACGCTGCGATAAACCTA
>RKRR01000165.1 GCA_007571305.1 Candidatus Poribacteria bacterium
TCTGCTCTGATCGCCTATCAGGTGTTGGAAACCAAACCTTCGCTGAAGTTCTCTGACCTTCAGCAAATCAACGATGTACCAAGGCTTTCTCAGTCATAACTTTTTTCAAACTCACGTTATCTATGTCTTATCGTACAAAAAAAAAAGCATGGGTATATCCGTGTTTTCGCCAGCCCGTCAAGATACAGGTGCTGTCAGCTTGTTTACGCGGTTATTTCCTGAATTAAAAAAGACGTTCAGTTAGGTACCCTGAGAGGGACTTGAACTATGATTATGGTATCGACTCTATCTTCGCCAGTTAAAGATAACGCAAGTTGCCAGTTCTGTAGCATAGGAGACCGTTGGTTTCCTGTGCATAAATGTGCACAAGCTAAATGTAGCATAGGAAATCTTTGGTTTCCTGTGCATAAGTGTGCACAAACTGAAAATGGACACTACGAAAACCCGAGGATCCTCAATGACTCCCAATGAAAATGGTTTCTACATACCTAAAATATTACAAGTAGTAACTTGGGTTAAAGATAATTCAGATAAGTAGTCCGTAATGGAGTGGAGGGCGGATATACGGGAAGGCATGTGAATGCACAAAGCCACCTTACCGATCCGCAAGGTATAATTAAAAATATCTACGATGCTATTGTTATCGGTGCTGGTAGCATGGGGAGCGCGACCGCATACCACCTTGCAAAGTTTGGCGCAGATGTGCTTGTTTTGGAGCAGTTCCAGCGTGGACACACGTCCGGCAGTTCGCACGGCGAAACCCGCATCATCCGTTTCTTCTACGACAAATCCTTCTACACTGAGCTGATGAAAACCGCCTATGCCGAATGGCGCGACCTCGAATCCGCATCGGGGAAATCGTTGCTGTTTATCACAGGGAGTGTAGGTATTGGTGCTAAGGGGAACCCGTATGGACGCGCGACACGGCAAAGTTTAGATGCTGCAGGCGTTGAATCCGAATGGTGGGATGCGGCACAGTTAGGGAAACGGTTTTCACAATTCCGATTGACGGGTGATATGGAGATCCTCTGGCAGAAGGACACCGGTTTTCTTCGGGCCGCCGAGTGTGTCTCCACCCACTTGCAGTTGGCGGAGCAATACGGCGCGGAAATCCAGGAGAATACCAAGGTAACCAACGTTGATTGGCAAACAGATGTTCCAACTGTTCGGACGGAAAACAGCCAATTTCGTGGCAGGAAAGTCATCGTGACAGCAGGGGCATGGGCTGGCACCCTGCTTGCCGAGTTGGATCTCCCACTCACCGTCACAAAACAACAAGTATGCTACTATCAGCCTACAGACAGCAAACTTTTCCAACCAAACCGGTTTCCAGTCTTTACGGAAGTAACGCCTGATGGGGAATTCATCTATGCGATTCCGGCTTTTGGTGCTTATGATAAAGGGGGTAGGGTAAAAATTGCACGGCACGGGAGAGGACAGGTCATCTCCGCTGATACACCCGAACGCACACCTGATGCAGTCTACATTGCCCATATAGATGCTTACGTGCAAGAACGCCTCCCAGAACTTGGAAAATCCACGCATACCGAGGTCTGTCTCTATACGGAAACTCCAGACGAAGACTTTATCATTGACGCGCACCCTCACTGTCCAGATCTGCTAATTGCGGCAGGTTTTTCAGGGCACGGTTTCAAATTCTCTGCCCTCGTCGGACGGATGATGAGCGAACTCGCCCGAAGCGGTAAGACCGGTTTTGACATTCACCCATTTCGTATTGACCGAGAACATAAAATCTCAAGCGGTATCCCGAGGCTGCAGTCATGACGAAACAGACAAAAATAATTATCGGTGTGATTTCCATAGGCATTGTGCTAACCTGCATTGCGCTCTTTTTCCTCATGCCGCGCCGTTCTGATCTCACCGTCCAAGCACCCGCACCGCCTCGGGAAGTTACACCTATTCCATTACCGCCTCCAGTCCGCTCGCTTATCGCTGTGAAGGCGAATCTGCCTATACACGATGTCAAAACATTAGCGGAATCCGCACTCAGAGATTATCTGAGTAGACCTATCCAACGAAAAGATGGCTCGATGGATTACGCCATCAAACTTGACTCTACTTCTCTCACAATGATGGGAGGAAGGGACGGGACCTTGTCGGTAATCGCCCCCTTCCGGTTCAGAGGGTGGGCGCGTGTCTCAAAAAAAATCTTCGGGCAAGTCGTCCAAAAACGGGAAGATATTGAAGGTGCTGCGACTGCATCCCTCACCCTAACCCCAACGCTTAACTCGGATTGGCGTATTACTGCCAAAACAACCTCTGATATTTTCGTCCAGAGAGCGGAAATTGAGATTTTCGGGATTACAATCTCAGTCCGTCGGATTCTTACCGAATTGGTGCGGGAAGCAGTTCTCCCCAAATTAGAGAACCTCATCGTCAAATACATCACCAATATAGACGTAAAGACTCGCGTCGCTGGTTTATGGGCAAGACTCCACGAACCGATAATCCTCAACAAGGAACCGCCAATCGCTCTTATCATAGAGCCACTGGAAATTCTCGCGAAGCAACTGTCGAGTGACGGACAGACACTCTTCTTCAGTCTTGGTGTAGAAACTTACATTCAAGTAAATATGGGAAATATATCAGATGATTATTTCAATCGTCCAATCATCGACTTGCCAAATATCGATTTCGTGGATGCTCTCGAATCCGGGTACCAGATTATTGCGCCGATTGAAATAACCTATGCCGCTGTTGAAAACTTCGCCAAGCCACATATTGAAAAACCGCGCAAACTAAAAGGGATTGATACATTTGTTAAAAATTTGACCCTCTATGGTAGTGGTACCCAACTCGCAGCGGGGATTGAGTTCAGTATGCCTACGTTGGGTGCCGAGGGACAACTCTATCTACTCGGGACACCTGTACATGATCCGGTGACGATGTCCGTTTCTGTCACTGAATTTGATTACGCGCTAACGACGCGAAGCCTACTCTTGGATATCGCGCAAACCGTCGGAGAAGGCTTCTTTCCAGACCTTCGAGCAGCGGTCGAAGAAAAACTCGTCTTTCCATTGGAAGATCAGCTCACGACACTCCACAAGAAGTTGACAGATGTTATCGCAGAACATCGGATTGGTTCGTCCATCGTTCTGCGCGGCACCGTAGACACCATTACACCGGAGGCACTTTATCTCACACAGACAGGGGTGCATATCCCATTCCGTTTGCGAGGCGATCTTATCTGTGAGGTTAGTCTCAATTCTTCACGAGGTTCACACTAAGGCTTTTTAACAATTGTGTTTTCACCCTGTCCGAAACTGTAGCCCCTAATGGAACGGAGAGCGGATTTAGGAAATAGACTTCATAGTCTTACTTCACGTTATTCCTCCGCGAGGGAAAATTAAAAAATGCAAACTACTCTTAAAGCAGGAAGCGCGAGTGCGAATATCACGCCGCCGCTCGCCACGAGAATACCGGGCGGTTTCCGACCGAGATACGCTGAAAACGTTGACGATGAACTTTTTGCCAAAGCAGTCGTCATTGATAACGGCACAACATGTATTGCAATAGTTACCTGCGATCTCATCGCTATACCGGAGAAAATAGCGGATGCTGCCAAAGCTCGTATCGCTGATAGATGCGATATTCCCGCAGCACATATCATGGTGAACGCTACGCATACGCATACCGCTGTCGCAATCGCCGATCTGCTCGGTGTTGATGAAGATCCAGGTTATACCGAATGGGCACCACTGAAAATCGCCGATGCAGTTGAACTCGCAGTGTGGCGACTCAAACCCGCACGGGTGGGATTCGCCAGTGTTAATGAAGAACGTATCACTTTCAATCGCCGGTGGCACATGAAAGACGGTACTGTCCGTTTTAACCCCGGTATAGAAAACCCGGATCTTGTAAAACCCACCGGTACGATCGATCCAGAGTTAGCGATGATGTACGTTGAAGCCGATGATGGGACTCCGATCTCGGCGGTTGCGAACTTTTCGCTCCACTATATCGGTACAGACAACGGCAATGCTCTCTCTGCCGACTATTTTGGACACTTTGATCGGTTCATGCGGCACTATCTGGGGGATACCTGCATCTCGCTCCTCTGGAACGCCGCATCGGGACAGATTAACAACACCGACTTCAGCGGACAGACAAAATGGACAGCGAGTGGACATCAACAGGCAGTGAAAATGGCGAATGTTCTTGCAGGACATTTTATTGTCGAGAAGCAGCTCATGGAGATGCACAAAACGCTTGATCTCAGTGGAGACCTTGCGACACTGACGTTCCAACGTAAAGAGATTACTGCTGAAGATCTTAAAGTTGCTGAACAGGTATTGTCTGTCCCACAAGGAACTTACGATGCCTACGAGACGGGTCCGTTTAGTTGGGTCGTTGGGCAGCCGATACCGCAGGCATTGGTTGATGTCTACGCCCATGAATGCCAGCGGTTGGCAAAGTTACCGACGCAGATGACCGCTCCGATTCAAGTCATCCGTCTTGGTGAAGCCGCTATTGTAGCTTTGCCGGGAGAGGTATTCGTTGAAACAGGGATGAATATCAAGTCGACATCCGATGCGAATCCGACGTTTCTCGTCAGTTTGGCGAATGGATATATCGGTTACATTTGCACAGACAAGGCATTGATAGAGGAAGGCGGATACGAGACATGGGCAGCGAAGTCTTCATTACCGGCTGTTGGGACAGCCCCGACGATGGAGGCACTTGTGGCTTCATTGCTAAAGTAGTGCGAATGAATGTGAGAGAATTGTAGCATAGACTGTTCATCTGCGCTATACGACAGGATTATTGTTATCAGTATGCCTAAAATGTTTGGGAAGGATGGTATGGAAAGAAGGGACGGATATGAAGGGCATCCGCCCCTACATGAATAACTATATTAAACAGCGGCAGGACCTCTTTCACCTGTGCGGATACGGATGGTTTCATCAATGGGCAACACGAAGATTTTGCCATCGCCAATTTTACCCGTTGAAGCCGCCTGTTGCACAGCTTCAACGACTTTATCAACGTTCTCTTCTGCGACAACAATTTCTATTTTTAACTTCGGGACAAATTCGATCGTGTATTCGCTACCGCGGTACAACTCCGTGTGCCCACGGCTACGCCCGAAACCACGAACTTCGCTGACTGTCATGCCCCGAACACCCACACTGCTGAGTGCCTCTTTAACCTCCTCCAATTTGAAGGGACGGATAATACATTCTAGCTTTTTCATGCGATTCTCCTTGCTAAAAGTGAATAGGGTTGTGTAGCAGCTTTCTCTTTTAATCAGGGCTTTCAATCTGTGCCCTAAGGTTTACAAGTACGAGTGCGGTGGGCGGATATGAGAATCCGCCCTATAGAAATGATTTCTCAAGATCTCTATGGAAGCATGCCATCACGACCGTTGTGATCGCACGATTTCCGAGTCTACACGACCTAAATGTCGTGATAGAGGAAGAATTCATACGGATGCGGTCGCATGTTGACTGCATCAACCTCATTTTCGCGTTTGTAATCAATCCAGACATCCAGGACATCTTGGGTGAACACGTCGCCCTTGAGGAGGTATTCGTGGTCTTCCTCTAAGGCATCTAAGGAATCACCGAGGGACACTGGAGTGGACTCAATGTCGGAGAGTTCTTCGGGTTCAAGGTCATAGAGGTCTTTGTCCAGTGGCTCACCTGGATGGATACGATTTTGTATGCCATCGAGTCCTGCCAGGAGCAGTGCGCTGAAGGCGAGGTAAGGATTACAAGACGGATCCGGTGTCCGGAATTCGATGCGTTTCGCGTTCTCGCTCTTTGAGTAGACGGGAATACGGACACAGGCACTACGGTTCCGTTGTGAGTAGGCGATGTTCACGGGTGCTTCATACCCTGGAACCAATCGCTTGTAGGAGTTGGTTGTTGGGGCGATGATTGCACAAAGCGAGCGGGCATGCGTTAGCAAGCCACCGATGTAATAGAGGGCATCCTCACTCAGGAGCGAATATCCCTGTGGATCGTAGAAGATGTTCTTGCCGTTTTTCCAGAGACTTTGGTGGACGTGCATTCCAGAACCGTTGTCTTGGAAGAGCGGTTTCGGCATGAAAGTAGCGACGAGATTGTTCGCGCGCGCGATGTTCTTGATGATGTACTTATACAACGCAATTTTATCGCCGGTCTGGGTTAACTCACCAAAACGAATGTCGATTTCGCCTTGACCCGCGGTTCCCACTTCATGGTGGTGAACTTCTACATCAATGCCAGCTTCGATGAGCTTGAGACAGATCTCGGAGCGGAGGTCTTGAAGTGTATCAGAAGGCGGCACCGGGAAGTAACCCTCTTTGTAGCGCGGTTTATACCCAAGGTTCGGGTTCTCTTCACGACCTGAATTCCAACTTCCCTCAACAGAATCAACAGAATAGAAACCGGAATGCTGGTCCTGTCCATATCGGATGTCGTTCAGGAGATAAAATTCTGCCTCAGGCCCCCAGTAACTCGTATCTGCAATGCCAGTGGATTGGAGATACGCCTCTGCTTTCTGTGCGATATGTCGTACATCACGTGTGTAATTCTCCAAGGTGATCGGATCTTTGATATTACACGTAATACTTAGCGTCGGCACTTTGCAGACCGGGTCGATAAGGGCAGTCGTTGGATCGGGGAAGAGCAACATATCGCTCTCGTTAATTGCCTGGAAACCACGGATACTCGAACCGTCGAAACCGCAACCTTCTTCAAACAGATCTTCAGTCAACTCGCCTGCCATGAGAGAAAAGTGTTGCCACATCCCGGGCATATCCATAAATTTCAGGTCAACTATCTTTATGTCATTATCTTTTGCAAGGGCAACCACCTCACTTGGTGTCATTACATATCCTCCTAATTTCGGCATAACTTGATAGCCAAAACTTGCTATCAAAAACCAAAACTTCCTCGATCCAGAGACCGAGCCTATAATCTAATAAAACGGTATTTGAAAAAATCCGTCCTGATAACTATTCTCAAAAAAATGTCCTAACTCCGTCAACTGAACGTGCAACTCATACCACTTGACGAATGTCTTACTGACTGGTTAAGCAAAATTTATGCCAATTAACTGTAACTCAGCATGGAACGGCATTCATTGACGAAAATAGAATAGGTTAAATCTCGTGCGAAATCACGAGATACAGAGGGCAAAACGAACAGGCAGCGAGAACGAATTACTGCCGAATTTACTGTTCACGCCTAATCTTACAAATCGCGAGAGATTGCTAAATTATTAGGCATGGCATTGCCCGTTTTTTGCGCGCAGCGTCCTAACTTAAAAGGTGCTCCTACGAGAATTCAACGTCTTTGGCAAAACGGCTCGTTTCTGGACCGTTTTGTCCTGCATATTTGTTCGCCGGTTTGAGTTGATACGGCACATGGGCACTCGAAGAAAGTTGTGCAAAAGTGAACGCGCATATCCGCATCCCTGGGTACAACTTGACCGGCATACGACCGAGGTTCCCTAATTCCAAGGTAGGAATGCCGATCCAGCCCGGATCGAAAAGCCCAGCGGTGCTGTGGACGATAATGCCCAGCCTCCCCAAACTACTTCTGCCTTCAAGCCGCGCCAGCATATCGTCCGCTAATTGGAGTGTTTCCTGCGTTGCTGCCAAGACAAACTCACCCGGTTGCATCGTGAAGGCATCCCCGTCAGGGACATCAACCCTCCGCATCAGATCATTGGTATCAATCTCTGCACGCAGATCGATGTACGGGTATTTACTATGCTCAAACACACGAAAGGTATTGCTCAATCTGAAATCTATAGAGCAACTGCCAAGTTGTGTTTTCAAATCAGGTTCAGGGGAGATTTTGATTTTCCCTTTGTTTATATATTCGATAATATCTTTATCTGATAAAAACATTTTTCTTTTGACAACCTTCCCTTACTGTTCGGGCAAAAAATCCTCTGGAGAGATACCACGATAAGCATAGTCTAAGAGATTAACAGGATGCATTGCTTTCATGGATAATCCGTGTTTTTGAATACCGAGTTGAATCTGGAGTAAGCAACCGGGATTTCCAGTCGCTATGATGTCTGCATCAGTTTCGGCGATGTGCGTCATCTTCCGTTCTAAAATTTCCTGTGACAGTTCTGGTTGTGTGATGTTATAGATCCCGGCACTCCCGCAACACCATTCAGATTCAGTTAATTCAATCAACTCCAGTCCGGGTATCGTTTGAAGGACCTTGCGAGGTTGTGTCTGTAAGCTTTGCCCGTGAATAAGATGGCACGGTTCATCATAGGTGACGCGCCTATCGATTCTTCCGCTCGGTGCGATCATCTCGATTTCTGCTAAGAATTCGCTGATGTCGCGCATCTTATGGCTGAAACGTTCTGCTTTCTCCGCGTAAGCCGTGTCGTGTTCTAAAAGCACCTCGTATTCCTTAAGCGTCGCACCACAGCCAGCGGAGTTGATGATGATCGCGTCTAAATTCTCGTCTTCAAATGCGTCGATGTTCTGCTTCGCGAGAGATGAAGCGACATCTCGCACGCCATTGTGGAGATGCAAAGCACCGCAGCAGGCCTGTTGCCGAGGAGTGACCACTTCACATCCGTTCTGTGCTAAGACCCGAATAGTTGCGACATTCGTTTCAGTGAAGACTTGGTTCATGATGCACCCGGGTATGAATCCGACACGATATCGGGCTTCGCCTTCCGCGGGTGTGATGTCGCGTATCGTATATTTCAATTGCGGTGATGGGATCTTCGGGAGTAGTGATTCCATCTGCCCGAGTTGTCCCATGAGTTTCAGGATACCTGTTTTTTGAACGAGCCATCGAATACCGAGTCGTTGGTAGAGCCACATCAACTCGAATATCTGGTCCAACCGTTCCTTATTCGGTAGAATTTGTTTAAAGACAAGGTTCGTCCAGAATCGGTAGGCTGCTGAGCGGGGTGCGTTCTGTTCATAGATAGAGCGTGCCTCCTCAAGCAGCTCTCCGAAGTGAACGCCGGAAGGACAAGCGGTTTCACACGCCCGGCAGTCTAAGCATCTATAGATATATTCCGACCATTCCTCGTTGAGTGGGGTGGCATCTTCATCTTTGAAAGCACTCCCCATCAGGTATAATCTACCCCTTGGTGAATCTGTTTCTAAACCTAATTCTCGGTAGGTTGGGCAGGTTGGCAGACAGAGTCCGCAATGTGTACAGGCATCCCACTTCTTCCAACTAAAGGTCTCCACGCCGATAAGTGGTTGTGTTTGTTGATTGGACATATAAAATTTCTATTACGTTTAGTTACTTGGCACGAAACCTCATCATTACTGCAAAAAGCCAGAACAACACGGTCAGCACAATCACGATGATTGTAGAAAGTGTCATAGATTTAGAGTTGACTTTACTGGCTAAAATTTTCTTAAGGTTTATTTTACGAAATTCCTGAATTTTCTGCACCCAGATGTGTCTTTGATATTTTGTTAATTCTTGCTTCTCGGGTACTGCGCTGTCTAATGCTCCACGGAAACGATACAAATTTGGTCGTCTCTTCAACAGCGGATTGAGCAATAGAAAACAGCCAATAATACTCACAGCGAAGAGACCGAAGATTACCACGGTAATGATGCCCCCAAGGAGTATATCCAGAATTTCAGAAATGATCGGGTTCATTCTTCTATCCTCCTGTGGGGCACGTTCAGAAATTCGGCATTAGGATTTTCTGATCATCTACCTATGAAGATATTCTTTAAAGTTTAGGCAGTACCCAAAGAACCCAAAGGAAAAAAAGCAAAATCAAACCGATCATCGTCAAGGTTACAGAGACAGGGTTGGCTTTGCCTGCAAAACTTTTCTTTAAACTTTCCGTCCTGTTGTCTCGGATCTTTCCTGTGAGAAACACCTTTTCGTTCTGTGTTAATCCCTTCTTTTCGACAAGTTGTTCAGTCGAAATCAAGGGCTGCTTACGTTGTCTCCTCCGTCTCGGTAGCACAAGACCGAGAAGTAAAATAGAACCTACAAAACTCATTATATGGACCGGATACGCCACAATGACCGCTATAACACCTTTCAGATCGTACATTTGTGTGCCTCCGATATTCGTTAGTCCACTACTTGCAGGTTATTGATGTGAAATCCTTGCGACCCCCTCGTTCAGGCTTCCGGAACGATACCCCTGCAGGTCGAGCGCGACGTGCGTATATCCGAGTGTTTTAAAGTGTGTGCTGATGTCAGCGCGCACGGTTTTTGAAAGCATCCGTGAGATCTCCTCCGCTTCGAGCTCAATGCGTGCGAGGTCTCCATGGTGTCGGACGCGGAATTGACGAATTCCTAAGTCATAGAGAAATTGCTCGGCAGCATCTACCTGTCGCAGGAGTTCACGGGTGATACGCATGCCGTAAGGAAACCGTGAAGAGAGACAGGCAAACGCGGGTTTGTCCCATGTTGGGAGGTTCCACACCTTTGAAATCTCACGAATCTCTGCTTTTGTCAGGTCAGTATCTATCAAGGGAGCTTGGATACCCATCTTCTTCGCGGCATCCATTCCGGGTCGATGGTCCCCGACATCATCCGGGATCGCACCATAGACAATCGTTCCGACATCATATTTTTCAGCGATGGGTCGTAACTTGTCGAACAACTCCGTCTTGCAGAAAAAGCATCGGTTCGTTGGGTTGCTCGCGTAGCCCTCCAGCTCTAATTCTTGCGTATGGACTGTCTCAAAACGGATCCCGATCTGTTTGGCAATGTCTTGTGCCGCCCTCATTTCACGGATCGGATAAGAGTCTGAAATGGCAGTAACAGCAAGGGCATTATCACCCAGTGCGTGTTGTGCTGCCTCTGCAAGAAATGTGCTATCAACACCGCCAGAAAATGCAACGATGACCTTCTCATAAGCGCGTAAGCACGCATAGAGGCGGTCCAGTTTTATTTCTAGGGTAGGTTCAAATCTCTGTTTTGGCATATATATGTTGCTCAACATGTAACGGCACGGCAGGGCGTACCTACTACTTTTAAGAGGGACGCGGAGCCTGTTGCAGTCTCAGCAATTCATCACTCAACAAACGCCGCTTTAATCCGCTGATCCGATCAATGAAAAGTACACCGTTGAGATGATCTATTTCGTGTAGCAGAACGCGAGCTAATAAGCCATCGGATTCAATGCGGATGGATTCACGTTGGACATTAATCCCCTCAACGACAATTCGCTCCGGACGTTTCACATCAGCGGTTATATCAGGGATGCTGAGGCATCCTTCCTCAGCAACAATTTCCCCCTCAGAACTGAGGATTTCGGGGTTAAACAGCACCAGAGGTTCGTAGACCTCATCGTCAACTTCACCTAAGTCGACAACGGTGAGCCTCTTCAAAACACCGACTTGTGTCGCTGCGAGTCCAATACCGTTACCTGTAGCTTCCAGCGTCATCAGCATCTGTTCGGCAAGTTGGATATCTGCATCCGTGATTTCTACAACCGGTTTGGCTCTTTTACGAAGGACTGAATCGCCGTAGTAGCGCAGTTGCAAGGGTGCTGTCTCACGCAGCACTACATCATCTTCTCCATTCACGTCCGAGACATCGGCGTTTCTGGGATTTCTTCTACGTTTTGGCATGTACTTAGGAAACTCTCCATTTTTGGTGTATCTCCGACGAAAAAACGTTTAATTATGTTAGCACGTATTGCAGATTCTGTCAAGCAAAAGTTTCGATTATCAGAACATTCAGTTTTTAGAGAATCTATTAAGGTGCTGGCATTAGATAGAGATAGAAGCCCTCGTCATCAACGATTGAACCTGTAAATTCGGTTAAGAGATTAAGATTATGTTGGACAATCAGTTCCGGTTCTAAAGCGCGATTCATGATAATGAGAATATCCTGAGATGTCTGGGTCCGTAGGGCGTTTGCTTCCTCAATGACTTGGATGTCTGGGATATCGATATCAGGCATGCGGACGTTATCCCACCTGACAAAGGAACCGGGACGACTGCCATGGACGTAATGAATCTGATCTTTTTCGAGATATCCGACAATGGTACTGGCAGCGTAATCTATCTCACCGACCATCTGCATATCTTGCATGTCGTTCGCGCTGATATATTCAGCTACCTGTTTCCCATAAGAGAAAACGTGTCGGTGCTCCAATACAACAGCGGTTATACCTCCGATGAAATGGCAGATAAAAATGAAGGTGAAGAACGGGGAAAACAACCGTTGTGGTAATTCGTTGAGAATCTTTGATCGAAAGCCTATCTCAGGGCAGTCTTTATGGATCCAACCTGTCATCAGAAGTGTGATAAACAAGAATCCGTGGTGCCGCATGCTACCGTAATACTTGATATAAAAGAATACTAAAAGTCCAAATATTGCCATGAGATATATGAAAAGTGCAGTTGGACGTTTAAGTAATAACAGCACACTACAAAGCAGCAGCAAGCAGCAGAGCGGAATTTGAATGGATTGGTAGAAAGAGGACGTTTCTAATTGGTGCTTATTCCAAAAATTAAGCGAAAACTCAGGAATAGGAAGAAAAGCGTGAGAGATAAGTTTGATAACCTTACTGAATTCCTCCGAGACATAGGCAAACCTCCATTCCACAGCGAACCCGGTATCCGGTGGAGGGTTGAGTTGTAAAACCGATGTTGTGATACCGATTCCAATGAGAACGAACCCAATCCAGACGGCTCGTTTATCCTCTGGCGTTTCACCTTTTTGGATAAAAGGGGTTAGACGACAACAATGACAAACGTATTCGCAGCAGAGCGCGACTCCTATTGCTACGGTGAGAATTAAAGCATGGACACTCGTATGCGCCAAAAGAAATAGCACGGAACCCACCCAAATAAACCGTTTGTAACGCTCCTTGAAAAGGATACAGAAGACGGTTATCAGCAAAAGTCCGAAGGCGTAGTTTCTGGCAAGAATAGTGTATTCATAGAGGACAAAGTAACCGAAACAGAAAAGGAATTTCTGGAGAAGATTGAAAGGCGCGTAGCGAACGAAAAGATATACGGAGACACCTGCAATCAGTAGGTGGAATACCTGCATAATGACGGGGGAGTGTGTGATACGCGTAAGTGGCATAAGGAACAGGTGCCACAAGCCCGGATGCCCCTCGTATTTCAGATGCGCGAAGAGTTCGAAGACTGAACCGCTGTCACGGGCGATCAGCCATGCCTGAATCTCGTCGCGCCACATTTCGTGATGGCTGGCGGTAAATGCGCTGACTCCAAGGAAAAGAAACGTCAATCCTAAGGCGTAGTGTTTATCCTTTATCTGCATCGGTTATCACCGTTCTGTGATTATCAGTTCACTGGATCGTGAGACTGGAAATCGGCAGCCATAAGCCACCTGTGCTTTTTGCGATGAACTTCTGAAAGGGTTCATCACGTCCAATAACGTCTACCTTGATTTTCGCAGTTTTCATCTTCACCATCACATCTACCGAAGAATACGCCCCGCTTACATATTCGTCTGTGACGAATATGAAATGGATCTCAGCGTTCTGTCGGAACGTAACCTCATCGGCAGCTCGGATGAGAGCATCCAAACCGTTTTCGTCTCCTCGAAATTTCAACTGTGCCAGCACATTCTTAACCTGAGAAACGGAACGCATTTGAGGGATCACCTCAAAGTCTAAACCGAGTAAACCGTACCCCGTTCCAGTTCGGAAAGTTACAATGCCGATGGTGAAGTCCATGTTTGCACTGTCGAAGAGATCCGTCATAGTGCTGAGGTGTTCGCGTACCGCGTCAACATCATTTTTCATACTCCCACTACCGTCAATGACGAAAACGATGTCAACCAGGTCGGATCCACGGTTTGCAACGATATGTCTTCCGACCTTGGTAAGTGCCAGATCAGGAAGCGTGAGTCCTCCAATGTCAGAAGCGGGTTGCCCATCTGTCTCTTCTAAAAAGCCGCGAGTAGCACCTCCGGATTTTCCATTCCCTGATATACGTGAACCCAATCTACTGCCTGTGCTACTACTCCCTAATCCTGATACAGGCTTAGCCCGTAACCCCGTACCGTGAGCATATTCTCCTGAAACGGAGGAAAGGTCCGGTGTTTGTAATTCAACGGTTGCGTCTTGATGAGCTACGGGTGCCGCGAAGGTTTGAAGTGCAGGGGGTTGAACCTCTATTGTTTCCATCTGTTGCATATTTTCAGGAGTCGTAGAGGGTTGTAGTGGAAGGTGGCGAACCTTTTTCAATGGACGCACAGAGTTTCGCAGTCGAATCTTGACGATGTCAAACTCCGTGACCGGTTTGGGGTGCCAATCGGCCCTTTGTCGATACAAGGTCCCAAGTAGCATCAGCAGGAGAATATGAAGCCCGATAGAAATGAGAAGGGCCTTTGGGATATTTTTATTTAGGAGGACCTTCATTTTCGATGTTACCTGCCTTGGTAGTATGTTCAGGCGATGTCTGCAAGTCCGAAAATTATTATAGCACCGCATATACAGTTATTTCAAGTAAAGAAAAGAATTGACGAAAATGTTAAAATTTGGTATCATATAAATCCTGATACCAAAAGACCAAGACTCGCGTTTGACCAGGCTAAAATAATCCGAAAGGCACTGAAAAAACGAGAATGAAACACTACGGTTTAACACTGAATCTCAAAAACGACCCCTCTGTTATTAAAAAATACAAAGCATATCACCGAGAGGCATGGCCCGAAGTGATAGATGCCCTGAAAGCAGTTGGCATCACAAAGATGAATATCTATCTACTCGGATGCCGTCTGTTTATGGCAATGGAAACGATTGATACCTTTGATATAGGGCGTGATTTTCCGCGCTATCTCGAAGAGAATCCGAAATGCAAAGCTTGGGATGAGTTGATGAGAACCTTCCAAGAACCAGTAACAGAGGCACAACCAGACGAATGGTGGGCACAGATGGAGCCTGTCTTTGAGTTATAATGCTAACATGAATAAATCCTCTCCAATATCTACGACTTTTCTATCGGTCGGCCATTTCTGTTATGATGTTTCGCCAAACGGTTATATCCTTGGTGGGTCCGCTTCGTACTCAACGATAACTGCACGAAATCTCGGATACCATGCTCGAGCAGTTACGGCTGTTGGATCGAACTTTGATCGAGAGAACCCACTCTTAGGAGGTATAAAGACAGTCTATCATGAATCTCCTGAGACGACAATTTTTGATAACCAATACGATGCAAAGGGACACAGGCAACAGTTTATTCTTGGAAACGCACAGCAATTAAAGGGAAGCGATATTCCTGTCGAATGGCGTGCGAGTAATATAGCCTATTTGTGTCCGATTGCAGATGAGGTTTCCTCTGAAGTTGTTCACTGTTTCAGCGACGAAACGTTGATAGGAGCGACACCGCAAGGCTGGCTCCGGCAATGGGATGCCAGCGGTAGGGTCGAGGCGAAGCGGTGGGGAACAGCGAAAGATATCTTGCCTTACATTGATGTATTAATCCTGAGTGATGAGGACCTCCGCAGTTATCCGGATGAACTCGAAAAATATATTGGATTAACCTCGATTGTTGTGCTAACGCGAGGTGCGCAGGGAGCGACCCTATTTCAAAATGGAACGCAGCTTGAATCGGTTGCGTACTCCGTTGCAGAAATAGATCCGACGGGTGCTGGTGATGTTTTCGCGACCGCCTTTTTGATTAACTATTATCAAAGCCGCTCCGTGAAAAAGGCACTGAATTTCGCACATTGTGTCGCATCTTTCGCTGTAGAAGGCGTTGGCACCACTCGCATACCGAAACTGGAACGGGTCATGTCGAGATTACAGCCCTAGTTCTCGGAAATTAGGATGTCATCATTTGAAGGGTAACCTGCAAAAGAGATCAAGATTCAAGGGACACTTTTAGAGAGATAAATGCTTTCATGAAAAGAGAAAACTATGGCAATTACCTGCGACTTCATTGTATACAGCAGTAGAACATCGGAAACGGGGTGGATTCTCGGGATGAAAGCTCTTCACGGAGAGGTGCCCTTGGACATTGTCATGCCTGACGAGTATAAGGCATCAAATACTGAAGAACCCAAAGTCGTCGGTGTTTTAACGACAGATGGGTTGGAACGCGAGAGCACCGATGGACTGGAACTCTACCGGTACCTCCGGCAATTGAATCCAAAGAAAAATAGCTCATTCGGATATAATGAGGTCGTTATTCGGAATATACATTCTCGTCTCATTGTCCTGAAGGTTGATGAAGAGATACGGGTACAAGTTACCTACAGCGAGCGCAGAGAGACTTATACGCAATTTTCGTATCATATTAAGT
>RKRR01000159.1 GCA_007571305.1 Candidatus Poribacteria bacterium
GAAGGACTTCGCCAACATCAAACGCAGACGGTAATATAATGCTGACACTTCTCTTGATGATATTCTCAAAATGTATAACTAATTGCGGGCTTTACTATAATCCGGATGTTCTCGGTTATATCTTTGAGAAGTACATCAATCAGAAGCAGATGGGGGCTTACTACACGAAAGAGGACATCACGGAGTATATCAGCAAGAATACGATCCTCCCGTCCGTTTTTGACAAGGCCCGGAAGGCGTGCCAAGTCGCCTTTGAAGCCGATTCATGGGTTTGGGGATTGCTCCAATCCGATCCGGATCGTTATATCTATGATGCTGTCAAAACCGGTGTGGATTTGGCGTTACCAGCGAACATCGCCTCTGGAATTGATGAGGTTTCCAAGCGCACCGATTGGAACACGTTGGCACCTGCTGAATATGCGTTGCCGACAGAGATATGGCGAGAAGTTGTCGCCCGTCGGCAACGTTACGAGTTGGTCCGCGCCAAACTCGCAAACGGTGAAGTCAAGGACATCAACGACTTGATTACCTATAACCTTGATATTCGGCAATTCGCACAGGATGTGATTGAGAATTGTGAGGGCCCTGAGCTTCTCCGGGCATTTTGGAAAGGTATCAGTGAAGTAACGGTTCTGGATCCGACGTGTGGTTCAGGAGCATTTCTGTTTGCTGCGTTGAACATCTTGGAACCGCTTTATGAGGCATGCCTTGATCGGATGCAAGCCTTCCTTACAGAGTCCCACGTGCCTGCGGGGCAGCGGGACGGAGCACATTCCGCCCGTCTGCGGGGGGTTAGGGAGGTAAATCCCAACAAATACAGCGACTTCCGTGAGCTGCTTGAAGGCATAGACACACACCCGAACCGCAAGTATTTCATTCTCAAATCCATCATTGTGAACAACCTCTATGGTGTAGATATTATGGAGGAGGCGGTTGAGATCTGCAAACTCCGTCTATTCTTGAAGATGGTTGCGCAGCTTGAGGATGTGAGCCGTATTGAACCTCTCCCGGACATAGACTTTAACATTCAGTCAGGGAACACGTTGGTAGGTTTTGCAACGTATGCGAATGTAGAAAAGGCGGTGAGGGGTCAACTGGACTTTGATGGGCGGATGCGTCGTATAGAGGAGCAAGCAGAGGATGTAGACCGTTTATTTACGTTATTTCAGGAGCAACAGACGGTGTTAGGAGGTACTGTTAGTTTTTCGGATAAACAGGCACTGCAGGCGAAACTTGAGGTATTAGAGGATGAATTGAACAGTTACCTTGCCGGTGAGTATGGCATTGCTCAAAATACTTCACACATAATAAGTGGGGAGGGGGGGGTAAATCATCCTCAGCACAGGTCGTATCAGGAGTGGCTCTCTACACATAAGCCGTTTCATTGGTTCATAGCGTTCTACGGCATTCTCAAGCGGGGCGGGTTTGATGTGATTATCGGCAATCCGCCGTATGTAGAGTATAGCAAGGTGAAGAAGGAGTACACGATCCGCGGGTATGAGACAGAACCTTGTGGAAATTTGTATGCAATGACTATTGAAAGGTCTTTTAATTTAATTAAAAATACAAATCCTGTTGGAATGATTGTTCAATTGCCTTTAGTATGCACTGATCGCATGCTACCAGCACAATCTCTTTTCAAATTTCCAAAAAGAAAAAGTTGGTTCGCAAATTTTGATGACAGACCAGGAAAACTCTTTGACGATCTACAACATATCCGCGCTACTATTTTTCTATCGAAAAAAGAGATGAATATGGATAAAGGAACGCTGTATGCTACGAAGTATAAAAGATGGTATACGAAAGTCCGTTCGATCTTGTTTGAATCTCTAACTTTTGAAGATATAACGGACATTTGCATTGAAGGTTCGTTCCCCAAGATATCGGATTCTTTGGGTAAAGGACTCGCGAGCAAACTCAGAAATATCAAAAAACCTTTTTTGAACTTTAAAACTGGAAAATGCGTTTGCTATTTTCACAGCTCACCACAATATTGGATTAGAGCAATGGATTTTGTGCCTTACTTTTGGAGTGAACAGTATGGAGAAAAAATATCGCCGACTATAAAAGCGTTGTATTTTGATTCAAAATTAGATGCATCCGTAACCATAGCAACCTTGAACAGTTCCCTTTTTTATTGGTGGTTCATCGTTTTTTCCAGTTGCCGGTCATTAACCTTGCGGGAAGTGAGAAGTTTTCCTATTGGTGTTCGTGAGATGGAAATATCGATCAAGCAGCAGCTGTTCCACCTTACAGAAGATTTGATGGTGGATTTGAAACACAATGCACACCGCAAGGAAACCACCTATAAAACGACAGGCCGGGTCGTCTATGATGAGTTTTATCCGCGGCGTTCTAAACATATTATCGACGAAATAGACAAGGTACTTGCAGAACACTACGGATTCACAGACGAGGAGTTAGACTTCATCATCAACTACGATATTAAATACCGGATGGGGTTAGGGAATTGAAGTTGCCTCAATTGTCAATTTATGTTAAAATAATTTGTTAGAGTTTATAGGAAAAGTAAATTAAAGTCTTGTTGGAGCGGACGCGCAAACAAAACGCTTTGTAAAATATCCTATGAGAACAGCAACACAATCACCCATAATATATGAAAATCCGCCTATTGATGAGATTGTTTGCGGGACACTTTTCGATTCAATTAAGAAGTTAAAATCAGGACATTTCGGCATTCTATGGCAGAAATTTAGACCCGATTTTCCGAAAATTGAAGACCAAAATTTGGTAAATCCTGTTCCCAGAGAAGATTTTGAAAACCCTGACAGACTTCCACTACCAAGGGTTTGGTTCATACATAGAGACGATAACGAACTTATTCAGGTCCAACGGAATCGATTTCTTCACAATTGGCGGAAAAGACAACCGAATGATAGATATCCAGGTTATGAAAAAGTCGTTGAAAATTTTGAAAGATACCTAGCCCGTTTCCAAGAATTTCTAGTGGAGGAAGACTTAGGGCATCTTGTCCCCAAACAATACGAATTGACATATATTGATCTTATTCCCAAAGGACATGGGTGGGAAAATCCTGGGGATCTAAAAAAAGTTTTTCCAAACTTGTTATCTCTGACAGAAGAAAATATAGTTTTAAGCGGTGTGAAAAGCATCAATTGGCAAATCATATTAGATTTGCCAAACAGTTTAGGAGAAGTAGGTATCTCGATTCGTAATGCTCAACGAATCTCTAACAAACAGGAGTTTATCCACGTGGAATTTAAGGCAATGAGCAATCATCCATATCAGCCTATGCGGGCCTGGTTTGAAGATGCACATAACACAATTACAGCACTTTTTTTTAATCTTGTGAGCGACGAAATTCAAGAGAAGTTTTGGGGGCGAAAATCGCGATGATTCAACAGACACAAACAACAATGAATGCAGACATAGCATTTTTCTTCCTTAGTGAGATAGAGAAACCGAATGTTTCAGGGCTATCTTCGCAAGACGCGAAAGCATGGCTTGAATCCGACCTTACTACCAGAACGACAGTTGAAAACGTAAGTTCACCCTTCCGTAGACAAGAATATTCAAAGATTCCAGAGTCTGCCGCTCAAGAAACAAGCGGATCGCTTGAATTAAGTTTTGCGAAAGGGATTGAGTCTGGAATAACACGAGAATTCTCATATGCCCCAGTACAACCTCTTGCTTTTCCCTCCTATGACGAAGAAGACATCTTAAACTGGGATGCTGTTATAACCCCTCCTCCCCGTCCATCTGGAACAATAAAGGTTAGGTTAAAATTCAAGGGACGCAGGAAACCGATTCCTATTGAGGATCCCTGGGAAGAATAGGCATTATCGCTTTATGAATGCTTTGGAAACAACTTATCCTTGGTATTGCTTAGTAAGTGGACTTGAACTTGAGCAAGGAGATATTCTGGAGAATTGTCCGGTATTTTCTGCTCCTGCCAATTTGACTTTAAATTCCTCACAAGAGATAGCAGATTTTACATGGGAACAACAGGATGTGATTCTCATGTCTCAAAGTTGTGACTTGGTTGAAGGCAGGGAGAAAATCGAGGAAGTATTGCTTTGTACTGTGTGGAGTCAATCAGAACTTACAGAGGGGCATTTGTCCACTCCCAAAGGTATGGAAGAAGCTCGTAGGGGACAATTACCTGCGTATCATGTACTAAACGAGTGTAAGTTAGCACAAGTAGAAAGAGAGTTCAGAGTTGTTGACTTTCGTTATATTTATACGCTTCCGTTAGATTTTTGTAGAGAATTCGCTCGAAAATCCCAAAACCGCATTCGGTTGCTGCCTCCGTATCGAGAACATCTCTCTCAATCTTTCGCCCGTTTTTTCATGCGGGTCGGTCTACCTACCGATATTCCTCCGTTCAGGTAACTCTGTCCAGCCTACTTTCTCAATCCCACGGATTCACAGACGAGAAATTAGACTTCATCATCAACTACGATATTATAGTAAAACTGGTAATTATTTATACACTTTTATGATGTCGTCGAGAGCAGTTTCAGGGGTGTATTGCCATCTCCGCTTGATGTTTGCGAAATCTTTC
>RKRR01000138.1 GCA_007571305.1 Candidatus Poribacteria bacterium
GAGGAATATAAACACCAGATTGAGCATGACTGCAAGTACGGGGCGTTCAACACAGATTTTTGCGAGGTTCATATCAGAAGATTCCTTTTATTTCACGATCACAATTTTTGTCCCGTCGACCAGTTGTCGATGTCCGCTGACAATCACGGGAGACGCGTCGGTGAGTCCTTCAAGGATTGAGATGTGCTCACCCCAAGCCAGCCCGATTTTAACAGTCTGTTGATGTGCTCTGCCATCTGTAGCGATGAAAACGTGCCCGATTTTATTTTTAATGTCTAAAACGACTTCGCGGGAGAGGAGGAGTGTCTCATCAGTGTTTGAGGCATCTATGCTAACTTCCACAAACATGCCCGGCTTGAGTCGATATTCCGGGTTTGGAATCGCCGCCTTGATTTTTACCGTCCGGGTTTCGGGTGTCACAATTGGGCTGACAAAATTGATTTTTCCGCTAATATGGTGTTGCCTTGTAAAAATACTTACAGGGGTCCCTACTGTGACATTACTGAGATCAGCTTCAGGGATGTTGAAAACGGCTTTGACGACATCCATTTTGACGACCGTCAGTATCGGCATGCTTCCTGGGCTACCAGCAGCGGCGGCATGGTCACCAAGATCTACACTTCTATTAATGACAATACCATTTATAGGCGCGGTTATCATTGCGTCAGCGAGTCGTTTTTTCGCAAGGTTGACCTGTTGAAGGGCTTGATTGACTTGTGCTTCAACGGCGGCGATGTCATGTTCCCAAGCACGAATTTTTACGAGTTCTCGTGCGGATAAGAGATTCGCTTCTGCTTGTTTGACTTGAGATGCCGCCAATGCGATTTGGGTCTTCCAATCTTCGGTAGTAACCGTAACGTGTGCAAGTGCAAGTGATGCTTGTGCCTGATGAAGCTGTGCTTCGGCAGCGGTAATATCTTCCTGACGCGCGCCTTCTTCAACTAATTTGAACTGTTCGATCGTCTTTTCGTGTTGTGCTTTGGCAGTGTCAAGTTGTGCTTTGGCGTTGTCGAAGTTCTGGTCGCTGGTCGCTTCTTGTTCGTGGAGCGTCTGCACTCGCTGAAAGTTCGCCTGCGCGTTTTCTAAAGTCGCTTTCGCCGCGGAAACCGCTGCTTTTGCCTGTTGGACTTCCTGATTTCTGGCACCATCTGTTGCTTTTTTTAAATTCGCTCTTGCAATCGTGATACCGGCGGTTGCCTTTTCAAACTGAGATATCACTTGTGTTTCTGCCAACGCCTGTGCCTGTACTAACTGTGCTTTTGCAGCATCAAGGGTCGCCTCAGCAGCTTCGGCTTGTGCTTGGATTTTGATTGCTGCAGTTGCTTTGATGGTCAAGAATTGTGCTTCGGCGGCTTTTAACGCGGCTTCAGCCTGCTTCAAGGAGAGACGAAGTTCGCGTGCGTCGGTTTCTGCCAGCACATCGCTTGTGTTGACAGAATCACCGTCATTGGCATTCAAGACGACGAGTTTCCCGGACACATTGGCGTAAATCTCGACCTTCGCATCGGGTTCTAAGTTTCCGGTATACGTTGTTTTCTGTTCAATCTTCCCCTTCTGTGGTGTAGCAACTTTGACAGGTTTCGGCTTGGAAGCTTCTTGGGCGTGAACCAATCCATTTATCATCAGACACAGGAGTAAGATAAAACTTTTCAATCCGTTTCTTCGCATCGATTTTCTCCTCACACCGGTTATTTAACTGACTCAATTTGAGTGCCGATTGCACGGTCCAAGCGTGCAACAGCAATGATATAGTCATGAACGGCTTGCAGACGGTTAACTTGGGCTTGTGTATGAGACAACTCAACGTCTGTTAATTCAATACCTATGATTAGTCCCGCTTCATGCTGGACATTCGCGATACGTAAGCCTTCCGCTGCTTGCTCAACGATGCCATCTTGTGCCTCTATGAGTTTCTGCGCCGCCTCAAGATCAAACACTGCGGATTTCACCTCAAGTTTAATGCTGTCAAAGAGTTGGTCTTTATTCGTCCGAACCTGATCCAGACGTACACGTGCTTGGTTAACGCGTGCGCGTGTCGCGAATCCATCAAAAATTGGGATTTGAATCGCGACACCGACGCTCCAAGAGGTATCCAACGATTGACGTTCACTGTCATTGAAGGTATAGTTGCCAAACGTCGAGAGCATTGGTTTATTCCCGGTTTTGGCAACCTTAACTTGCTTTTCACCGATCTGCTCTTGGATGTTGAGTTGATGAATTTCGGGGCGGTGTGCGAGTGCTGCTGCAATGGCTTCTTCAAGGTTGACCGGTTTGCGTTCAGAGTACAGCTGGCCCTGAATCGAGATATCTTGATCAAGCGGAATCCCGAGCGTGAGTTTGAAGTTCTCTTGGGCGACTTTCTGCTGGTTGCGAGCTTGAATTAACTCTGAGCGTGTATTGACCACTTGGACATTCGCACGGATGACTTCCAACCGGGTCGTGATACCTGTGGTTTTCTGTTTTTCTGCGAGTTCGTAGCGTTTTTCGACCTGAGCGAGTGCTTGTTCTATTACCTCGACAAAGGCATCTGCCAAGAGCATACCGTGGAAGGCTTGGTGAACTTGCAGTTCAATATCAAGGCTCGCTGTTTCCAAGGCTTTTTCAGCGGCTTGTTGTCCTAAAACTGCTTGACGGTAAAGGCTGCCGAGTTGTCCCCACGTAAACAGCGGATACTGCACCTGAGCCTGTCCCTGAAAATTATGGACGGCTCCGAATTGGAGTTCTATCGGTTCGGAGGTGTCTGCATTCGCGGTTTTACCTGCTGAACTGTTTTGTGATGAGGATCCGCCAAGAGCCGCCGGAAAGTCCCCACTTAACACAGTCGTCGGCAAATCTCCATTATAGGTGTAACTGGTATCTAACGTCAGTTGTGGGAGCAACGCTGCGCGAGCTTCCTTGACTTTTTCGGCGGCAAGTTCTACGTCTTTTTGAGCGATCTGAAATTCATGGTTGTTGCTCAAGGCGTAGTTGATTCCTTGAGCAAGCGTAAAGGTTTGGACAGGTTCCTGAGCCGATACCGTTTCACTATTAAGGTGAAGAACGAGAACTAAACCGAGCGTTTGTAGAGAGAGAACAACGCCAAATCCGAGGTATCTTTTAAACATATACCCCCCCTGAAAAGATAATTAATCTTGCTAAAGTTTGGACAGTTTATATCAGTGCTGTATAGTGCTTTTAAAGAACAGAGCGAAAAATAGCGGTGGTTATTGAACATCGACACAGGTTAACGATTTCCTATGCTACAGAATATCGTCCAAACTATAGTAATATTTATAGTAGATTCCGTAATTACCTATACACTCGTATCGTCGTGTGAACTCTGAAGTTGTGTGTTTCTGATAGCACAGGAAACCAACAGTTTCCTATGCTACACGTGTCAAGCTGTTTTCGGATTTTACTATAAAATAACGCAATATATTGCCTCAATTATACACAATTTGACTTAAAAGCGAAATTAAAATCGCATAACTTCAAAGTGCCAGGAACCTACACGATATTGGAGTAATCCGTTGTCGATAGGCAAGTCGCGGGCCCCGGAAATCCTCACAATTGCTGGCACATTATACAAAAATCGACAGCACTATCCTTTTTTAATTGCCCATAACGTTTTCAAGATGATTTTAATATCCAAGGCGAGCGACCAGTTTTCTATATAATACCGGTCATAAGAGATCCGATCTTCAAGAGAGGTGTTACCGCGCAAACCGTTGATTTGTGCCCATCCCGTCATACCAGATTTAACGCGCTGCCGAGCGAGATAGTGCGGGATTGATTCACTGAACCCATCAATTAATCCAGACATCTCTGGACGGGGACCCACGAGGCTCATATCGCCCTTGAGAACGTTGAAGAACTGAGGCAGTTCGTCTAAACTCCAGCGTCTCAGGAATTTTCCCAGTGGAGTTTGCCGCGGATCATCGCTTTTTGCCCATACATGTCCAACTTTTTCCTCAGCATCAGCCCGCATCGAACGAAACTTGTAGATGCGAAATGGCTTTCCACCTCTACCAACCCGTTCCTGACAGAATATCGCTTTGCCCGGTGAGGTGAGGCGGATAGCGATCACGATTATTAACGTGAGCGGACTTAACACAATCAATGCCGATGCGCTCAGGAGAATGTCTATCAAACGTTTAACGATGCCGTGTCCACCCTGCATCGGTGTCTCCCTTAATTGTAGTACGGGTAGACCATCAAAAAAGGTTATCGTATTTCTACTGTCCCTAATAAATTCGGAGAGTTCGGGCAGGACGTTGATTTGGACTGGCACCCCTTCGCAGGCATGGAGAATCTGCAGGATTGTGTCCTTCGGTACCGTTGGGGATACGATAAAAAGCGTATCAAGGCGATGTTTTTGCACCAATTCAAGGACATCTTGGCTTTTCCCAAGGAACTGTAAGTGCGGATTATTAGTGTCCGTCGGGTCAGATACTATTCCCACCACTTCATAACCGCTGTCTGCTTTAGCGGTCAGGACATTGATAAACTTTTCGACACAGGCATCGTAATTTCCGACGATTGCCAGTCGGTTCACGCCGACCCCTTGGGCATGAATTGATTGACGGAAGCGGTGAATAACCAACCGACCCAAGAACAACCAGACGAGACTAAAGCCTGTAGCCAAGAGCATCACCCAGCGCGAGTAAGCATCGTGGTGATAGATGAAAAAGAGTGCGGCTAACGTAGCAATGAGCGAGATACCAGCGGCTTTGCAGAGTGTCCAGAACGCTAAGAACGTCGCGTTACTTTCTGGCTGATAAAGTTTTAGTGATTTCAACGTTGTTAGCCAGATTATAACCATCAATGGGATGAGCCGAAAATAGTCCGCAAGGGGTGGAGTGCCTCCTTTATGCAAAGCGAGGACTTCAGGGGTCCAACCCGATTCAAACCGGACCCAGTATGCTACGACAATTGCGGTGGCGACAAAACAGATATCTAATAAGACTGTGATCGAGATCAGCAGATGGTCTAGCGTTTTGTTAGTCATTGCGTGAATTTCGTGGATACTTTTGGGATGTCTGTTTATTTCGATAATTCACTATCGGTAGTACCCTGAAAAAGAAAATTTCTCTGTTCGTCATCTTTTTCGCTATCTGTAGGGCGATATTTACCGACGTTCTTGCCCTTTGATTTACGCTCCTTAAAGGTTGTCTGTACCTCATGCAAGGCGAGCTCCTCGTGGATTTTAGGCATTTCACTGGCAGCATTACCTAATCTATCAAGTGTCATTTTCATGTATGCCTCGCTTCTATCAATGCCTATATGTTTATGCTCTAAAAGTTTTGCTGCAACAGCTGTCGTGCCACTACCGAGATAAGGATCTAACACAATGCCTTGTGGCTCTGTGCCCAAGATCGATATAATCACACGTGCTGGCAACCAGAGCGGAAACGGCGCAGGGTGTGGGTTCTTTCTGCCATTTTCAGGCACACCCCGCCATATAGATGTCAACTTCGCATCGCAAGATTTCAATTCTTTCCCAATTAAGTAATTCCCGATAGGTTTATACAACCAATAAATTCGCTCCTCTACCTGCCAAAACCGCCAACCCCGTATATTTCCTGCGATTGCCCTATCCCAGATAATCTCTTGCTTTACCGTCCACGCTGTTTTACGCAACCAGTCCATCGGATGGTACATGTTGCCTCTGTGCCATCGGATTTTGTGATTATAGAAAAACGAACCCCCTGGCGCGGTAACACGGTAAATCTCATTCAGCACATCGACTTGATTCTGCTGATACTCGGGCTCAGGCAGGGCATCTTTGTAGACATCGTACACCACATTTTTGACAAGCCAACCTTTTTGCTTTTCTTGCTTGTTATAGGGCGGTGAGGTAACACCGACGTTGACAATATCATCATCTATCTTGCTCAGAACGTTGAGAGTGTCACCTTCAATGAGTTTGCCTTCCCCAAACGTCTCCGCTGTAATTTGCTTGGCTTTTAGAGAGTCGTCTTTAAGTAGGTGTTGGTTCGTAATATTCATCGTGCTATTTTCTCCAAATAGTCAGATTATGGCATTTTAGCATGTTTGGCATCAATTTTCAACGAAAAAGGGTGCCGCACATTCCCAGAAAACTGGGCTGATAAATTATGTAAATCGTGCTATGCTATCCCTATATTGAGGAGGAGATTTGCGATGAAAAATCAACTGAAGGTAGGAATCGTTGGAGCACATCGAGGGAGTTCCTACGTAGCACCCTTTAAAGCGATAGCGGAAACCGATATGACGGCGGTTTGTGACATCAATGAAGCGACACTCCAAAACGTTTCGGAACGGTTTGATATTCCGCAACAGTTTACAGATTATCAAGCCTTGCTGGACGCTGTCGATCTTGTTGTCCTCGCTACGCCTGAAAACTTGCACGTGCCGCAGGCAATCGAGGCATTAGAAGCGGGGAAACATGTCATAAGTGAAGTGACTGCTGCTGTCAAACTGGAAGAATGTTACGACTTGGTTCGTGCTGTTCGAAAGGCATCTGCCAAGTACACGATGGCCGAAAACACGTGCTACGCCAAGCCAAATGTCCTGATCCGCAGTATGGTGGAAGCGGGCATGTTCGGCGATGTCTATTTCGGGGAAGGGGAGTATCTCCACAACATCAAATCGCTCCACCACGATGAGAGTGGTAATCCGACGTGGCGTTACTACTGGCAGGTCGGCATAAATCGATGTAACTATGCGACGCATAGTCTCGGTCCGGTGCTTCAGTGGTTTGGGAGTCGGGTCGCGAGCGTCTGCAGTCTCGGTACTGGCGTTAACACCGATCCTGAACACGCGATGGAGGATACAATGATGATGCTATGTAAGACGGATTGTGGTGGGTTAATCAAGATCCGAATTGACATGCTCTCAAATCGCCCTGCGAATTCGTATTTCAGTCTACAAGGAACAAAGGGATGCTATGAAAGTTCTCGTGGCCTCGGCGCGACACCGAAGATTTGGTTGAGTGAGTTCGGCATTAGTGAACAGTGGAGACCGCTCTCCCAGCTTGAAGATTTACTACCTGAACGTTGGAAGAACCCGCCTCCTGAGGCAGAAAATGCAGGCGACCTGGGCGAGTATTTTAAAGTACGAGATTTTGTGGATAGCGTCCTCAACGACACGCCTCCACCGATTGATGTCTATACAGCGATGGATTTCACTGTACCGGGTTTGGTTTCAGAGCAGTCGATCGCAAACGGTGGAATGCCGATAGAAGTCCCGAATTTTCGGGAAATTGATTTTTAATTTTACCTTGCGGAAAAACGCCCTGAAATTGATCTATCTAACGCGTTGCGCACCGTTAAATAAACTCTTCTTCTACAGGAGAGAAAACGAGTCCGCAACTACTACAGCGGTATCCGCTGTCTGGTCGGGATTCTACAAGCGGGAAGAGCATACCACAACAGATGGGACAAGGTTCATCAATTTCCATTTCGGCTTGTTCTATTTCGCCAGAGCGATTCTCAAATTCAACAATCATGCTTTAATTGTCCCTTTCGATTCGGTCAGGAAATTAAAAGTCAATTTAATATCTCTGTAGAGTTGTGTCAATCTCGGCTGCCCATTGGTCTATACCCCCGGCGAGATTTTTGGCATTACGGAATCCGTTTTGGTGGAGGTAGGCGATGGCATAGAGGCTCCGCGTCCCATGGTGGCAGTAGACGACTATTTCTTGGTCTGATGGGAGACTCTCGACGTGGTGTGGCAATGTGTTAAGCGGTATGAGCTGCGCACCTTCAAGATGCACAATGTCATATTCGCTCGGTTCACGGACATCTAACAAAAACACGTCTTCGTTTTCATCGAGTTTCTGTTTCAGTTCAAGCGACGAAATTTCAGGAAGTGACGGCGTAGTCTGCATTTTTTAAGGATACCTTACGGTTAAACGATAGCGTTTGTGATTTGATGGTTTTCGGATGAGGAGTCGCCTGCGCCGTTGTTGCAGATTGCTATTTAAGGGTGTCCTCTAAGTGACAGTTTCCTAACGGGCTATGTTTCAGTGCGGGTACACTCCGAGCACGGACACGTTTCGCGTAGGACTTCAAATGGGTAGATACCGGTATTGTGTCCATCGTTCCAACTGAATTGGAGCGCATAGCGACCGACTAACTGGATGTCAAGGGGTTGAATATCGTCTGAGACCTCAATAAGGGTTATATCTCCGTCGCCTTGCGGGGAAAAGAGGGAATGAACATCACTACCTTTGTGCCGGATGGTAGCGCATTCAGCGCATGGGCACATCTGTCGAAGATAGGCATACGGATACCAACTGACATGTCCATCCTTCCACTCTACCTGAAAGGCATTAGGGTGCTTCTTGAGGAGGTTCGGTTGTTTCGCGAGCCTGTTCATAATACAGGTTACGGTACACGGAAAGAAAAGCGCATGTGACTTTTCTAAAGACCTTATTCCTTTAAAAGATGCCGAGTTCATCCTTCGCGTCTTCAGTCATCATTTCTGGTGTCCAACGCGGTGTCCAGACGACATTAACATTGACTTCCTCAACACCCTCCATCTGCTGCGTGACGTGCTGTGTGCCGTTCACAATTTGCCCACCGGCGGGGCATCCAGGGCTCGTTAGAGTCATTGTAATATCTACGGTCGTGTCGTTGATGTCAACACCGTAGATGAGTCCCATATCAACGATATTGATCCCAATTTCCGGATCGATAATTTCCTTAATAGCCTCGAATACAGTTTCTTCGGATACCATTGGGTCCCTCCTATAAGGTCCGGGTAATGAGTTAGTCAATACTGACCAGAATATCATCGTCCTCAACTTTGACGGTGTAACAATCGACGGCTTCGACCGCAGGCATACAGAGTGGCTCTCCTGTTTTTACACAAAAACGAGCACCGTGTCGAGGACATTCTATCTCGTCTCCAGTGAACCAACCTTCCCCTAAGGGACCTCCATCGTGCGTGCAAACGTCCTCCATCGCATAGAACTCTCCATCAACATTGAAGAGTAACACAGGGATGAAGTCAACTTCGACTAAATGTTTCGTGCCAGGTGGCACTTCGCTCACTTTCGCAATCTTATGGAATTCTGGCATAGTTTCCTTTCTTAACAAATACAGAAATCAGAGCACAGAGAACACGAAACCGCTCAGGCAATTATTTGTCTTCCTCGCCGGGCCAACCTTTGATACCGTAAGCACCGGCTTTGAGAACCTTGAGTGCTAATAACGCGCATTTGAGGCGGACGGGCCCCAAAGGGATGCCAACCATATCTAAGATGTCGTCTCGCGTGAGTTTCTTAACTTCGGTAAGGCTTTTACCGTCAATCTCCTCTGTCAACATAGAGGCAGCAGCTTGACTGATGGTACAACCGTGTCCGGAAAAACGCACCTCTGTAATAATGTCATCTTCAACGATGAGGTCAATGCGGATCCGATCCCCACAAAGCGGATTGTCTTCTTCATGGGAAATATCAGGATTCGGTAATGTTCCATAGTTGCTCGGATTTTCGTAATGGTCAAGTAGCTCTTCCTGATATATATTCATTTTCTTCTCCGCGTCAGCAATTTTTGTGTCCGGCACAGTCCTTCGTATAATCGGTCCACTTCTTCGATTGTGTTATAGAGGTAAAAACTGGCACGGACGGTGGCGATAACATCTAACCACTTCATGAGCGGTTGTGCGCAGTGATGTCCAGCACGAACAGCGATACCGTGTGTATCCAGAACGCCTGCCACGTCATGTGGATGGATACCTTCCAGATTGAAGGAGATAACGCCTGCTTTTTGATGGGGTGAAGATGGCCCGTAGAGGGTAATGCCTTCGATGTCTTGTAAGCGATGATGTGCGTATTTTAAGAGTTCTTGTTCGTGGACCTGAAGTGCAGCTAAATTCGCTTGTGTAATATAGTCGACTGTGTGTCCGAGCCCGATCGCTTCGGCGATACTTGGGGTGCCTGCCTCGAACTTGGCGGGAAGTTCAGCATAACTTGATATGTCGCGTTCGACACTCCGAATCATTGAACCGCCACCGAGGAAGGGCGGCATCTCTTCGAGGAGTTCCACTTTACCGTATAGAACACCGATACCGGTAGGACCACACATTTTATGCCCAGAGAACGCGAGGAAATCGCAATCCAGTTGTTGAACATCAACCTGAAAATGCGGCACCGATTGCGCTGCATCAACAACTACTTTCGCACCAACAGCGTGCGCTGCCGTAATGATAGATTGGATCGGATTGATTGTCCCAAGCACATTAGAAACGTGTCCTATGGCAACAAGTTTCGTTTTTTCTGTAAGGAGATCCTGAAGTTGTGTAAAGTCAAGCAACCCTTCATCGGTTATCTCCATGAATCGGAGCACCGCACCCGTGCGCTGTGCCAGCAACTGCCAAGGCACAAGGTTGCTATGGTGTTCCATGACAGTGAGGACAATTTCATCGCCTTCTTGGATGTTCGCACTTCCCCAACTATAAGCGACGAGATTGATGGATTCTGTTGTATTCCGTGTGAAAACAATTTGACGCGAGCGAGGCGCGTTAATCAGTTGTGCCACCTTATCGCGGGCACGTTCATATTGTTCTGTTGCCTCTTCTGATATACGATAGATACCACGATGGATGTTAGAGCGATACGTGTCGTAATAGGAATCCATCGCTTCAACGACTGGGCGTGGTGTTTGCGTTGACGCGGCATTATCCAGAAAAGCCAACGGTGGGGTCGTCGCGAAGATCGGAAAATCTTTTCGAATGCTTTCTACATCAAGAGGGCGAAAATACGGGGTAGGCATGTTTGTTTAACCTATTTTATTTATTATTTGAATCTCGGATTAAATCGCGCTCCGAAAGGGCATTATCTTATCACTCAACATTCGGGCACAGGTTTAAATTTATCTGTGTATCTGTAAAATGCCGTTCTATTCTTCGCATGGGTTCGAGCCATGCTGCCGGTAAAAGAGACATTGAGGTCCGTTACTATATTGTAAATAATGTGAATTCGATGAAACCTTCATCACCACTCCACTGGGGGCGCACCACCCTCCTACCCCCTTTTATCCCCGCAAGCAAGGGAAATTGAGGGATTGGGCGGAAAACATTTGATTAGAGTGTGGAAAATTTTATTATCAAACTCGCGTTACTCTATTTTAACGATTTAGACTTACCGGATAAGTAGATCTTCTTAACAACGAAATAAAACTTTTTAACACTCCAACCTACACCCCAATAAATACTAGCCCAAAATAGACAGCCAATAGGCAACCCAATGAACATTCCTTTATATTTGTCAACATTCAACTCAAATGCCTTTATAGATACAACCCCTCCAACAACTGACCAAATTAACAAACAACCCCATCTTACACGCTTGCTACGGGTAAATGCAAACCAGATCGGAGAAAGCACCAAAGGAACTCCTACCAATATAATAGTAATTTGTTCGTATGGCATTTCATGTACCTTCGTCATTTGAAAGATTCTACAACCCCGGCACCATTTCTGTCTACCCCCATGCCAGCAACGCCTTTTCCGTTTTTGTTTGTAATGACGAGTGCACCGTTATCGTTTCTATCTACCATTATGATAGCAACTGGTACATCTTCTTTGTTTGTGATATGAAAACCTCCGTTGCCATCTTTACTAACTTGCATTTTTGCAACGATATTTCCTGCTTTGTTTAAGATCGCCACGATGCCGTGCCCTCTGTCGTCTACTCCCATGGATGCAGCAGGTTCACCTTTCGTGTTTAAAATAGATACCAGGTCGCTTCCATCAGTGCTATCCAATTTAGCAACCATTTTACCTTGTTTGTTATAGATAGTGAGCGCGCCTCCGCCAGCGTCCGTACTACTCAAAACAACAACAGGTTTATCCTCATTATTGGTGATCACTAATCTTTTAGAGAGAGTAATTTCATCAATTGCTGGAAGAAAAGGATTTTTGCGACCCGTCCGTTCATCAGCGGATGCAGCGGGAGCGTTAACCATTCCTTGCACCAGTGATGCAAGGAAGTATCCCGCGAGCGTGAATAAACATCCAATGAGTATATAGACTAACCTTTGTTTGAACTTCATTGTTGTATTTCCTGTGTGATGGGCGAAGATTGAGATTTAACAATCAATGCTATATGCGCGCGTGACTTCAAGGTTATTGCCGAAGTATAGAGTGTTCATTGGGTTGAACTTTCAAAATCTAAGCTTTTTTGAAACTTTTCAAAAGCCTTCGCAACTTTTTTCGCTATATCTGTGGAAATTAGAAACCATTCATTTCCCGGGGCATCCAGAATGTGCATTTTCTTTTCTTTTAAAATAGCGTGTATAATTCGCTCTAAATTTCTGGGGTTTTCTGTATACATAACAACTTCTGTTTTAGGTTCTTCTGGCATCCCTGTTACTTGCTCATCTATCCTGCCTTGTGGATCGTTTGTTTCAGTGTATCCGATCTTGCATGGCCACTTATTTTTACCTTTAAGTTCGGCGCGTTCTTTGTAGGCTGGATAATAGTAAACGTAAACGCAGCCTTTCTTTTTATTGTTACCATTTGAGGGCTTCTTGTCATCAAAAATATTCCAGAAACCCGTTTTTGGATTATCGGCACGGCCTTTTTCCCTGAGAGATCTTAATGCCTCTGTGCTAGGGTGAACCTTCGTCTGATGCCTCAGTCCTCCTCCCTTTTGATGGACTTCATCAATTTTACTGATAATCTCTCCTTTCTTGACCTTAGATTATCCTTTGAATAACTTAAGAATAAGTTGTTTGGCTATTGCAGTCCCCAAAGGCTTTCCAGCATGTTCGTATTGAGTGTCCATAACAAATACTTCCTGATTCTATAGTGCAGCATGTTCCTGAAGAATCTCAATGATCTTCGGGGCAATTTGTCATCTGTTTTTGTTTTGAAGGCTAGCAAGCTGCTCCCGGAGTCGTTCTAACTCCACTTCTAATTCTTGTGCCCGCGTTTCTGCGGCTACTCTCAGATGGTGCTCCTCCATGGAAGTTGTAATCGGCGTGCCATCAGGTAGATACGGACGTAAAAGCCTAACGCGGCTGTGCTGTTGTTCCTCCCACCGAAGCCAAAGATTTAGTGTTTCGCTGAACAACCCCTCGCGTCCATCGGGCAATATCTCAACAATGTTACCCGATGGTCCGCGTCTCCACCCATGAAACTCTGCGGACTTTTTCAGTTCCGGTTGATGTATAAAGTATTCTTGAACGCCTATATCCTTCAGGTATAGCCTGACTTTTTCATGCCGATCCTGATGTGCCGTTGAATCAGAGAGAAACTCAAAAACAGCGACGGGTGCTGCACCCTCCGCCCACGTATAGAAACTGCGGCGTAGTGGGTATTTGTCTACACCAAACACGACGTAAACATCAGGGGCAACGAATTTTGTGATGTCAGCTTCACGGTAGTAAATGAAACTATCAATGCCAATATAGACATGTGCATTGATCGAAAAATATCGGGTGAGTTGTTCAGAAAAGATACGAATCTGTTCACCGTGAAATCCTGTCGCCGCCATCGGTTCGTCGTCCTCACACGGATACCCTTCAATGTAAACAGTCGGTTTACCACTCGCTTTTGGAAAGATAGGGCTATACTTTCTCTGTTTGAATTCAAAATCATTTATGGTATCCATGATTTTCTCCGTTTGCATATTTTACAAATTAACAGAATTTATGCGCGATATAAGGCATGGCGAGGCATGAACGCCTCGCCTACGTTAAGAGACGATTACCTACTCGGGAAGCCAATATTAACAGCAGCAGGACCATGATCCTCACACGCCTGATCGGTCGGAACATCGGTTTCAGCGTCACTCGATTGGACAAGCCCTTCCGAAACGAGATAGTGTTCCACCTCATCGCCGCTGACATCGGTAAGCATCACATCGTCAATCTGGACGCATGGCTGATAAGGCTGCCGCGTCTTCTGAACCATTTCACGATAGTTGTTTTCGTTATTAATGATGTCTCTATCTTCATACGCCAAACCGTATTTGGCGAATATGGCACGGACACCATTGCTCCAGCCACAGACAGGCTTCATATAAGCGATAATTTTCGGTTGACTCATTAGTGAGTTGCTCCTTTTTAGTCGTTAACGGTTTTCAGTTCAGTTATCAGTCATTTCAATTTTCGGTTATCAGTTGATGTAAGACTCATCTTTAACAGACAACTGATAACCGAAGACTGACAACTACCCAAGTTTGTTCATAACGGACGTACTCAGTTCATTCCGAACGGATTCTAACGGGATACGTTCCATAACGGGTTGAAAAAATCCTTCAACAATCAGTTTTTCTGCTTGCGCATAAGACAAGCCTCGACTCATGAGATAAAAAACCTGATCAGCATCAATCTTTCCTGCGGTTGCGCCATGTGTGCAACGTACCTCATGCGCTTCAATTTCCAAACCGGGCAAGGTATCGGCATGGGCACGCTCGCTCAGCAGGAGGTTGTCATTCTTCTGATACGCATCGGTGTAGTTTGCCGATGGATAGACGTAAATGTTTCCACCCCAAGCAGTCCGTGCTCTATCTTTCAAGACAGTCCGATAGAGGAGATCACTGGTAGTATGCGGTGAAGTGTGTTCCTGTGCTGTGCTGACATCGAAGTGCTGACGGGCATCCGTGAAAGCCAATCCGAGCATTTGTGCGCTGCTCCCAGCACCGTCCAGAATAACGGCTTGGTTTATCTTGTTGAGTCTACCGCCAAACACAGCATTTACCCAACAGAGGTGCGCGTCTCTGGCAACGATGGCACGGTGTGACGCGAAGTTCCAGATCTGTCGATTCCAACGTTGGGCTTGCACATAAGTCACGTTGGTGTTTTGTCCTGCGAAAATCTCGACTGCACCACTATGTAAGCCACTCGCCTCTGAATGGGTAGATGAGTTGTCTTCCAGAATCGCAACCTCACTGCCCTCTTCGACGATAATGAGTGTATGCGATAGATCCGCGTGTTCCGCTTCCGACATTTTGATATAAACCCGCAGTGGCAAGTCAACCTTCACGCCTTTCGGGACGTGCAACAGATAACCGCCCTGCCAAAAAGCACCGTGAAGTGCGTCAAATTTATTGTGTCGGGCAATATTCCCGCTCTTTAGCGTCGTTTCGAGGGTTACCGCCTTATTCATGAAGTAGTCGCGTAGGAGTTCCGGTTGTTCTCGCAAGGCAGTAGAGAGATGCGCAAAGTAGACCCCTTTTTCTTTTAGAGTTTCCGCATCAGAACTGTATTGAAGTCGCCCATCAGTTTGTACCAGCAGGCCGGCTGTCCCCTCGTTATTATAGTCTACATTTACTGTGGGTGGTTCACCGTTTGTCGGAGTATTAGGGTAATATTTTTCGAGTGCGAAGCCGCGAAGCGATCTCCGACTTCGTCGCCAATAATCTTGAGTGCGCATATCAACGGTGCGTCGCCAAACATCATCTTCAGTTGTGTGTGGCATCGGCAAGGATTCGTAAAGGGTATAAGCTTCCAACCGTTTCTCGCGCATCCATTCTGGCTCAGTTGCTGCTATTTTTTGAAGAAATTCTTTTGAAAAATGTCCCTTTTGCAATTTTATTTTCCTTTATGAGTTATCAGTTGTCGGTTAAGAATCGATCTGCAAAAATCCATCTGAGTCTGGAGTACTCCACTGCTGCATGAATTGCTACAAGCAACATTCTTAACCGATAACCGAAAACTGAAAACTGACGACCATCTTAACCGATTGAGCCTTCCATCTGAAGTTGGATGAGACGGTTCATCTCGACAGCGTATTCCATCGGGAGTTCCTTGACAAGAGGTTCGATAAACCCATTGACGATCATTGTGGAAGCTTCTTCTTCAGAAAGCCCACGACTCATGAGATAAAAAAGCTGCTCTTCTCCAATTTTGCTGACGCGTGCCTCGTGTTCAATGTTCGTATCGTTCTCGCCAATTTCAATGACCGGATAGGTATCCGAACGTGAGTCCTTGTCGAGAAGGAGGGCATCACAAACTACGTGTGATCTACATCCCTTCGCGCCTTTAGCGACATCGACCCATCCGCGATAACTGGAGCGTCCACCATCTTTGCTGATGCTCTTTGAGGTAATCTGCGAAGATGTATTTGGTGCGCAATGATAGACTTTCGCGCCTGCATCTTGATGCTGTCCTTTGCTGGCGAAGGCGATAGAGAGAATCTCGCCACGTGCCCCAGGTTCCATCATATACACACTCGGATACTTCATAGTTAACTTGCTACCGAGGTTACCGTCTATCCATTCCATCTGTGCGTCTTCGTAGGCAACAGCTCGCTTCGTGACCAGATTATATACATTGTTCGCCCAGTTCTGAATAGTTGTATAACGAACCCGCGAACCCTTCATGCAAACAATCTCGACGACCGCACTGTGTAAGGATTCACTACTATATGTTGGGGCAGTACAGCCCTCAACGTAGTGCACTTGCGAACCTTCATCAGCGATGATGAGCGTCCGCTCAAATTGTCCCATGTTTTCGCTGTTGATACGGAAATAGGCTTGCAGTGGATATTCCACTTTTACGCCCGGTGGAACGTAAACGAAACTGCCGCCACTCCAAGCTGCGCTGTTAAGTGCCGCAAACTGATTATCCGCAGACGGGATGATGGTCCCGAAGTATTTCTTCACCAAATCGGGGTACTCTTTGACAGCGGTATCGGTATCAAGGAAAACAACACCGATTTTGTCCAATTCTTCGACGATGTTATGGTAGACGACCTCTGAGTCATACTGAGCGCCGACACCGGCAAGGAATTTCCGTTCAGCTTCCGGGATGCCGAGCCGATCAAAGGTTTTCTTGATGTCGTCCGGTACATCGTCCCAACTCCGTTCACTCCGATCGGAGGCTTTCACATAATAGTAGATGTCGTCAAAATCGAGTTGGGAAAGGTCTCCGCCCCACTTGGTCATCGGCTTCTGCTTGAAAATTTTGTAAGCATTGAGGCGATACTCACGCATCCAGTTGGGTTCACCTTTGATGTCGCACATTTCGTTAATAACATCTTCGTCTAATCCTTTACGGGATTTGAACGTTGGTTTAATGTCGTCACTGAATCCGTATTGGTAGTCTTTACCAATCCCGAGGTTTTCTATAGTGTTCTGTTCAGAATTTGCCATTTTATTCCTCCTTCTCTGTACCGTGTTTTTCGCGCTCTGTACCGTGTTTTTCGCGAATCGGATCGTAGCCCTTTGCTTCTAACATCTCAGCGAGTTCCCATCCGCCGGATTCAACAATCCTACCATCAAGTAGAATATGTATGAAGTGCGGACGGATATATTCTAACAAACGTGGGTAGTGCGTAATAATCAGCACGCCTAACTCTGGTCCAACCAACCGACTGACGCTATCACCGACGATTCGGACGGCATCAATATCGAGTCCGGAATCAGTCTCATCAAGAATAGCAATTTTGGGTTCGAGCATCGCGAGTTGAAGGATCTCAGCTCGCTTCTTTTCACCACCGGAGAACCCATCGTTAAGGTACCGTCTGGCGAAAGAGTCGTCAACTCCGAGTTGTTGCATTTTCTCACGCAGTTCACGCCGAAATTCACGCATTGGGATGAGTTGATCGTCTTCGGAGCCGTTTCCCTCTTTTCCACGCACTGCACTGACAGCGAGTCTCAGAAAATTCGCCAAGCTGACACCTGGAATCGCCGTCGGGTACTGGAAGGCAAGAAACAGGCCAAGTTTAGCGCGTTCGTTAGGGTCCAGTTCTAAGACATTGATGCCATCGAAAATCACTTCACCGGACTCAACTTCATAGAGCGGATGTCCCATTAAACCATTCGCGAGGCTACTCTTGCCGGACCCGTTTGGGCCCATAAGCGCGTGAACTTCATCCGGTTTTATAGTTAAACTTAATCCATTGATAATTGGTTTTCCTTGCACGCTGATGTGCAGGTCTTTAATCGCTAATGCTGTGCTCATTCGTTGTTTCGAACTCCTTAAAAAATTATCTACATATTTACAATTGTGCCCTTTTTAGCATGTTATTTTTCATTTTAACAATTTTCACATTCGTTTAACTATCTTGTTTATTGCCCAAATTCCCCAAGGGTGCTTCTCCATATTTGTTTGGCCCTTGAGTGCCTTTGCGGCAACCATAAACAAACAAAGCATACAGTATAATACCGAACAAGATTCCCTAATACTTCCAGAACGTGGAACGACTAATCCGCCCTGCGTATGAAAAACATAGGCGTTTCCAATCAATCCTTAACAATTTCATAAGTATTATTTTCTGTTTTATAGATTGGATTGAGAGTTACAACCAAGTGCTTTAAGAACGGTTCCGAGTGCCTCAATCAAAGGTGTATCCTCGTTGGAGATCATTTTTGAGAAAACCTGTGGATCCATATTTACCTGCTCTGCAAGTTCAACAATTCTGCCTTGTGCCTCAACAACAGTCAGGAGCGATCTGTGAACCACAGCGGGACTCTTGTAAATTTGGAAGTCTTCAAGGATTGCTTGTAGATAAGCAATTGCACTTTTTTGGTATACTTGTATTTCTTGCGGATATATCTCATGCATTATTAATTTAGTGTTTATCCGCCGATTCTCGACATATTTCTTTCTGGTTTAATGAAATCTGCTGCGTTGATCTTATGCCCGGCTTCTTTCTGTGCAACTGCATCGAGAATTAACTGGCTAATTGCCTCATCAGATGCCCCTTCCCGTAGTGGCGTAAGTAAATCTGTTTCTGTCAATGAGAAAAGACAGGTCCGAAACTTTCCATCAGCGGTGAGACGCACTCGGTTACAGTTTTCACAAAACGGTTCACTGACAGAGGATATGATCCCGACCTCGTTTCCGTTATCCGAGAAGCGGTAACGCTGCGCAGTATCGCTCTTGGCTTCGCCGTTTAAGGCTACCGGTGTCAGTGGATAAATATCGTTAATTTTAGCAATAATCTCTTTTCCGGGGACATACATATTACGGCCCCACACATCGTCGGCATCAAGCGGCATAAATTCGATGAATCGGAGTTGATAGTCATTTTGTCGCGCGAAGGTAGCTAAATCGACAATCTCATCATCAGTAAAACCTCGCATGGCGACAGCGTTGACTTTGATGGGGTTGAAACCACATTCGTGTGCAGTTTTAAGCCCCTGAAGTACTCGTGAGAGCACCTTTCGGCGTGTCATCTGCTCGAACTTCTCTTCATTGAGCGTATCCAAGCTGACATTGATGCGACGGAGTCCGGCATCGTAAAGTGCTTGTGCTTGATTGATAAGCCCAATACCGTTTGTTGTCAGACTGATGTCTTTGAGCTCTTCCAATTGCGTCAATCGTTTTATAAGTGTAGGTACCCCGGGACGGACCAGGGGTTCACCTCCGGTAATACGAACCTTGTTGATACCCAACGCGACAAAAATGCGAGCGAGGGACAGAATTTCATCAAATGTCATCAGTGCCGAATCTGGCATGAAGGTCATGTCTTCTGGCATACAGTAGATGCAACGGAAGTTACATACATCTGTAACCGAGATCCTGAGATTCGTATGGAGCCGTCCAAAGCGGTCGAGCATCTGTTGTTTCATAATGGATTTAAACAGGCAGATTCAAAAATTTATAATAGTATATCATACTCCTCTATTTTTTGCAAGTTTTTTTATAGTAAAAACTATATAAAATATTTCTCGGTAAAGTAGAGAAGATTGTATCACACATCCGAAAAGACTTTTATATTGACACAATCAGAGTTGTCCTGTATAATGTTCCTATATCTCTGAAAATTGGTGAAAAAAGCGATGAATGAAAAAGTATTTCATGTCGGTGGTGTTGAACTTCACGTCGACAAACGCAATTTCGGATCAGATGGCGGTCCCTCTGTACGCGTTTATGGCGAGGTGGGCGGTGAAAATGTACAACTACTCCGCTTTGACTGTTTCCGCAAGGATCCGCACTATCATTACGATCCATCTGGGAAGAACGATCAGCACTCCCTCGATAAAGCAAGTGTGCCAGATTCAGTCACATGGACGATTGAGCAATTAGGACAAAATCTCGTGGAGATGATTCACACAGCAGGGTACGCCGGTGTTGCTGAAGCAGTCAATCAAACCGCGGTGACAGAGGTACTGCCTGAGGTAGAATCTCTTATGCGAAGTTAAACCGGGAACAATACACGTAGGGCTGAGGTGTAGAGACCTCGCTGCCCTACAATTTTTATTAAGTAAGGAGAAAGTTAATATGGGCAGATCTATTGTCGTAGGTGTAATCCTGCTCATGCTGTTTGTAGGTTTGAGTGCTTACGCCGGAACTCCACAGGATTGGGGAAAATGGAAGGAAGGCGAACTCCTTCTCGAAAATCATAGTTTTGAGGAGGATTTAGCTGCCTGGGGTTTGGAAGACGGTGCGTGTTGCGGTCGAGGTGGACTTTATACAATGGAGATTGACAAGAAGAACCCACAACATGGGAAGCAGTCGCTCAAAGTTATTGGGCATAAAGCCACAGGGACGGCATGGCATGCGAAAGTTAGGCAAAAGGATGCTTCGATGAAATCCGGAGAAACGTACACAGTGATTTTTTGGGCACGTTCCGAAAAGCTGCGTGAGGTGCAACTCAGCGTTCAGATGCAACAAGACCCGTGGACGTTCTATCAAGGTGGTGCTATTAATCTATTAGGCCCCGAATGGACGGAATATCACATCACCTTTAATTCGACTGATGATGTTGAAAGGGACATGTGGGTAGGACTGTCAATCGCCCAGTCCGATGTCGATTTCTGGATAGATAACTTCCGATACTTTGAAGGTGAACCTGAAGATGACCTCAATCGCGATACGCCTTTCCCTGTTGATGCCAGAGAAAAATTGGCGACACAGTGGGGTGAAATTAAAACCGAACGGTTCTAAAAACGTTTGTTTGGTTTTGTGAGGCGCGGTCTCCCGACTGCGCTTTTTTTATTTTGTAACGTTTTTTTGCTTTTTATAATTACCTTTCTAAACGTGAGGGACACCCGTCGTTGCCTTTTATGCTTCTCATCCGATTTTCTGGCGGGAATACCGTGCAACCAGTCATATCGCGCTTCACCACTCAAGACGATAAGACTTCTTGGCGCAAGCCAGACAGGTATCTTTTGGGTCTTGTCAAATTTGTTTGTGAAATTCATAACACAATCTGAACCTAAACTCAAAGAAACAATCGTATCTTTAAAGCAAGGTTCACAATCAATGTGGCTTGCGATTCCCTGCCCCGGCAGGTATTCATTGACAATCACCTGATCGGCTACTTCGGGCATGTGTTTGTCTTCATACAGTTTTTGGCTGAGTCTTTTCAACCACTCCGGTAACTCACCGAGGTGCATATCCATATTGACCCTGCGCGCTTTGTAGTCATACTTAAAACCGTAATGCTGAACCCGCCGCTTTAAATCGTCTAACCACCGATTTTTGTCTATTTCTTTCAACAGCCGATCATGCTGGTATTCAGTAATGTAGTTCTCAATATACTCTATCCCGCGGATCTCACGAAAAAATAATAGTTTTTTGGGGGGCTGTATTTGGATAGTTTTCTGATCTGGTGAAGGAAATAGCGTAGGTTGTTCCATGATTAATACTCCATTAGAAAATAGTGGGTAACTCTAAAATGAATCGACGAAACAGCCAGATGGTTCGTAAGAGAGTATATCAAAATATACATCAATCGGGAGCAAATTTCTACGCCAACCCAACCGTCCATTTTGTAACCTGAACCAATCACAACTAAATCTCTCTTCATTCAGTTCGGTTATATGACCTTTAAACGTTGAAAGATCTCCTTTGACAGTAAGCCAGTTGCGATGTGAGTCTGGGGAATTGATAGGATTCTGATATACCATGCCCATTTTATGCTGGCTATATTTTGACACAATATGAGTCAGACAGTTGGACAAGTCGTCACGGTCTAATGTGTTACTCGCGAGAAAGTAGCAGAAGTTAAATAGGATTTGTGTCTGATTGTCTCTCGCGATGTACTGACCTAAGTATTCGTTTAATTGGTCGTAATTGGATGTTAGCATGCTTTTTGTAAAGAAAGGTGCCCCTCCGCCTTGGTTCATTTCGTTCGCTTTATGACGCATGGATTCCGATTTATCAATACCTATATAAGTGATGTCACGATGTCCTGCAAAAGCTGCCCAAAACGCGATACCAGAAGTTAAGGGACCACAACCAAAGTCAATGAATATAACTTTGTCGCTTACGGGTGCAAGGTGCTTTGTGAAGATATGATAGGAACTAAAAAGGTGCATCGGCATATAATGGAGACAATAGATTAATACCTTTTCCTTTGGGGTAAGTCCTTCAAAAGGTTCATCAAAGTTGGTCCGCCCTTGACCCAAGATTGTCTTCCTATGATACTCGAAATCTCTATTTTCCACATGGTCTATCCACGCTTGGGTCAATGGTTCCGGACTCTCAAATGGCTTGACTACTAATTCCTGAAACAACTCCGATAAATTTTTACCAGGCTTATAATAGTTATCATTGTAGCAATTGATGTAGGACATGTTTTGTTCAATTTCCTCGGTTGTTTGTCCAAGTTAACATGGTAATAGTATAACAAGTAATATTATTCTTGGCAAGCCAATTTGGAATTTACACCGATACCAGACGCTCTTCCAATTCACCACAAGTATGCTATCAAACCGACATTGGCTCAAATTGACTTATAGCGAAGTATCTCATAGTAGACATTGGCATTGTTGTGAGACAAATCATTTATGAGTCTATGATAAGAAAACGTTTCAACATCTGCTTGGGTTCCTTGGCTGCTAAACACCGAAAGGTTCGTTTTAAGTTTTTCCCACTTCCCATATAATTTCAAACGGCGGAGACCAGATAATGATCGATGATCAGGATTTTGGTATATTAAACATATTTTATGTTGATTGTATCTCTTCATAATCTCGAGAAGCACGTCGGATAAGTTATCAATGTCTAATGTCGGACTGGAAAAAAAATAGCAAAAATTAAATATAATTTGTGTTCTATCGCCGTTTTTGATGTACTTGTCCAATAATCGGGTCAGAGAATCGGAGTTGCGAATTAACTCTATTTTGTCAAAGAAAGGTTCTCTATACGTGTTGGGACCATATTTGTTGATGACTGCCGCCTTATCAAGCATCGTTTGCGAACTATCGATTCCTAAATAAGCGGTGTCGCACTGTCCTGTAAAAGCTCGAAAAGCAATGCCTGAAGTTAATGGACCACAACCGAAATCAATGAATACGACTTTATCCTCTGTGCGTATCGGTGTGAGGAAATTCGTAAAAATGTGATGAGCACCGAAAAGGAGTCTGGGCATGTGATGGACACAATAGATAGAGACTTTGTCTTTTGGAAAATAATATTCATGAGATGGTTTATCAAATGATACTTCATCGAAATTGCTCTGTCCTTGTCTCAGGATGCGCGCTATATCTTCCCAATAGTATATTCTGTTACTTCTAACATCTTCCGCGAGTATCGGTAAATCGTGTTCAAATGGTTTTACAATTAACTCTTCAAACAGATTCTTTAGGCTTTCACCAGGCTTGTAATAGTTATCGTGAGAGCGGTATATATAGGACATGTGTTGAAATTCTTCTACGATATAGGTTTTTCATCTGGTGCTATGCGAATAGAATAACGGGTTACCTCACATTTTTCAAAACAATCTTTGTGTGAGTTTGGGCATTCGTTTTCGATTTTCTCACGACTTTAGGGAACCCAAAGTTAGGAAAAATCTATCTATAAAGCGGAGAACTAACACGGATTGCTTTGTCGTGCTTATCACACATGCGCAAACTCACAGTTGATGCTACCAAGCAGACAACTTGCGCTACATTCGGAAAACTAATGGAAAAATCGGAAAGAGAGTGCGTGCATTTAGATATTGCTATGCGCAAATCATCGACACATCGACACTAACAAAAGGGAGGTCTAGGCTATAGATCAGCGGTTAATTCCTCGTGATATGCAAAGAGTGCTGGGGTGCCCCCTGTATGTAGGAAGATAACGGTATCGTCGCGTCCCAATTTGCCCTGTTGGATGTGATCAATAAGGCACGCCATCGCTTTGGCGGTATAGACGGGGTCGAGGAAGATACCCTCCGTTTTGGCAACGAGTTTGAGTGCATCAATGCCTTCCGGCGTGAGGTAGCCGTAAGCCTCGCCAATATAGTCATCTGTATTCTGAATGTCTGCTTCGGTAACACAGGGGTCCAATTCTAAAAACGCTGCGGCACTATTTGCGGCAGCACTCAGTCGTTCAAGCTTATTCTCCCAAACAATCGGGGCAATACCGAATGGCTTCATTTTCAGCCCAAGCGTTTTAGTGCCGAGGACAAGACCTGCTTGTGTGCCACCGACTGAAGCGGTATAAATCCAATCGGCATCAATACCCAACTGCTCTTGTTGTTGAGCTATTTCGGCGATGCACCATGTGAAAGCAACGGCGGCAAGTGCGGTGGACCGCGGTGATGCGACGACATAAGGTTTCAGTCCTTGCTTCTTAAGGTCTTCTGCCAGTTCGTATTTTACTACGTCTAACTCAGGCCCGAATGGGACATCGACAACTTCGACTTCGGCACCTGCTAAATTGTCTAACAGTAGATTACCTTGGACGATACTCTTGTGGTCCCGTGCAAGACGTAAGTAGCAGTTGAGTCCGAGTTTACCGCAAGCCGCGGCGGCTTGTCTACAGTGATTGGATTGCGATGCGGCACCGTGTACAATCGTGTCGGCACCTTGTGCAACAGCATCACCTATTGTGAAGGTGAGTTGTCGGACCTTATTTCCACCAAATGCCAAACCTGAGCAGTCTTCGCGTTTGATGAAAATGCGCGGACCCTTGAGTGCCTCCGAGAGTCGTGGGCATTCCTCAAGCGGGGTCGGGAAATGACCGAGATCTACTTGTGGTATCTGTGAAACTTTCTGAATTATGTCCGCACCGGTCTTCATTTTTTTACTCCGCTTCAATAACGACAGCCATTTGACTGACCCGTTTTCCATCCTTGGACTGCAAGCCTGGTGTGACGACCTCAACGATGGTTCCTGACTCGAACTCACTGGCACAGGCACCTTTTGGCTTGTGGTAGTTAGGTGATACCTTCGTTTTCCCGATTTCAATCGGAATGACTTCAGAATCAACAATATCTAAAAACCAGGTGAGACGCTTGGGTAACGCGTTACCACCAGTGCATTTGGCGACCTCAACAAAAAGAAAATCGCGAACGAATTCTATGAGGAATCTCTTGAAAATGAGCACTTCAATCTTCGCTGCGTGTTTCTTTTCCTGCTCGATGAGTTTTTTCGTAAAACGTTGGAGATATGCATCACATTCGCTCTGAATCTTCTCCAAATCGAGCTCGTTCTCGGCGAGGAGATCGGGGAACAGTGTCGGTGAAGGCGTGGAAATGCCACGTGTCTGCTTGAGTGTCTCTCTGAGTCGCCTGCCAACCTCGGTGAGTGCTTCAACAAGTTGTTTGGTTTCTGGAGTAGCGCGCTTTACCATTTTCTGCCAGGCGGTCACCTCGTTCACCATGAGGTTAAGCAACAAAATTGCGGTTTCCTCTTCACGGAGCGTCTCTAAATCCCAATCATTAAGGTCAAGACCATAGCCTCCATTGTAATCCTTCTCTAACTTAGAGAGTTTATCCTGAAAGTCGTCTTGAATGGATTTGCCTTTTTCCTGATAATAAGCCTTACCACGTTTTCTCTCAGCAGGAAGTCCCAATGCTTGGGCAAACTGCCCCAAAATCCCTTTCCTTTTTTGAGCCGTTCTGTCGGAATTAGAGGATGTCGATGTCGCCTGCGATTTCCGTTGCTTGGCAAGCGCACTTGCTGGTAAGGACGGAACTGCGATTTTAAACTCAAGGTTATTATCTACATTGACTGCCGGCGATTTAGGGACGGTATGTATAGACGAGGATTCTTCTGTCGATTCCTGTTCATCGTTAGGGCAGGGCAGTTGTTCCGGCTCTGCAGTATCCATTTCGGAATCGCTTGGGATCACAGTTTCGTCTTCTACTGGCTCAGGTTCTTGGGAAGCAACGACTTTTTCAATCTGTTCTTCTGCTGATTTCGGCTCACGAGGAACGACCGCTTTCTCAACGTGTTGTGTTTGTGTTGTTGCAGTCTCGGGGTTGAGGCTGGTGAGTGTGTCTATCTTGCTATGGTTTCTCAAAGGGGGTATATCGGCCACAGGCACGGGATCCTCTACTAAATCCTCTGGTGGCAATGTAGCTCTGAGTTGGTCCAATTCCGCCAATACTTTTTCAAGACGAGCGGACATAGGAGCCGCATTATCAATAAAAAAGGTGAGTCGATATGATTCGAGTACCTCTGCTGGGAGGCGCAGCAAAACAGGTGTGTTGGTTAACTGAAACTGCCTCCAATTAGCGAGTCCACTCATGGATAATTTCTGATACATTACGCGTACTTGTCTTTCGTCGCTAATCAGATTCCGGAGACTCATATAGGTGCGAGGTCCCTCAATACTGAATGATACCTCAATATTTCGGAAACGACCTGTTACGCTGTTCTTGGCCATGTTACGCTTCTCCTTGCAAATCTATAATATAAGACCTAACATGAGTTTAATAGATAGTGTCGGATTAAGAAGTTTAACGTTTTTTGTCCGTTAGCGTTACAAAATTCTTTCTTTTCGGGTGTTTTCCCAAAATTCACAGAGTTGTAGCCATGATTTGCGAGATGGAACGGTTTCTGGAGCACAACAATTGCCTGATAAAAAAATAGAAAATTCACCTTTGGATGAACATTTTCCGGGTCGCGTGGAAAGTTCCAGCTTGAATTTTGTAAAAGTACACGCCACTCGCGACAGATTCACCTGTAGCGTTTCTACCATCCCAATAAGCAGTGTGTGAACCTGCCTGGCGGTAGCCAAGTGCTTTAGCGTGGATACGCCTCCCTTGAACATCGTAGATATGAAGGGATACGTTTGTATCTGAAGCGAGTTGATACGGAATCCATGTCTCTGGGTTAAATGGGTTCGGGAAGTTTTGGCTTAAGCGGTTGACGAATACAGGCTTAACGCTGTTGGGTGTCCAATCAGATTGCATCGGTTCTTCCACAGCAAGCGAATAACCTTCTGCGTGTACACGAAAAATGCGGAGTTGATACAGATCCGCAACATAGAGAGCACTCCCTACCAGCTTCAATTCAAATGGGAACCGAAGTCCACGAAAGCGAGAAGAGGCTGTCAACGTGTGTGTGTCAATAACTTGAATGCTGTTGCTATCGAGGAGATAGAGATAACTGCCATTTACTGTCGCATCGATGGGGAGGGCATCGTTTTCGTATACGTCTTGCAATTTCAGGTTATTCGGTTCAGCCACATCAAGCACCGCTACACCGGTCCCACTGTCTAACAGGTAAGCCCGCTCATCCGCGAGCGCAACGCCTATCGCATTTCCTTGTGTGGCGTGGCTTCCGACGAGACGCGGAGCTGCCGGCCCTGTGATGTCGAAGACATGTAGTCCTCCTTCAAGGGCTGCGACATAGGCGTGTGCGGGTGTGTTGGGATCGACGACAACCCCATAAGCACTTCCCAGCATATCGCGTCTGGATACGATTCTGCTTTGCTGAGGTACCCGGCTATCAACGACAATTAGGGATCCTGCACAGAGGTAGGCATACCCTTCGTGCAACGCTATATCTGAAACAGGTGAAGTTGTCGAAATATGGGCTGCAATCGTATCTGTGGCGAGATTGACAACGTACATGCCGGTATCAGTCGCAACAAAGCCATACCCATTTTGGACCCGAATTTTGGTGCAGCTTGCAGTCTCAAACTGATTGTTAGTGGTGATGATATTCGTAGGCAAGGACAGTCTTTTTGTCACAGTGCCTTGATAAGGTGTCGTAAATTCGAGCGTTTTCAATCCGCCTACACCGTTCGCGACGTAGACAGTCCGTTCCCCTGCGTCTGTTTCAACAACGTCAAGTCCGTAAGTTGTACCACCAGAGGCGTACCGGTGTAACCACTTCGGCGATTCTGATTCACTTACGTCTATTGTTTGGATTCCACCTCTACCATCAGCAATATATGCGAATGTATCTCTGATGACTATATCGGTTGCATTGCCAGCTGTCGGTTGTGTGGAAATTCGCCGTGGCTGTTGTGGATTACGCACGTTGATAACATGGAGTCCTGTTTGTCTGTCTGCAAGGTAGACGGTGTCATTACGGAATTGGATGCCTGTTGCAAATCCTGGCGTATTAAGTCGGGAATCTATTTCGGGGTTTTGATCATCCGTAACATCCACCAAGGTGAGGTTGCCTGAGGCGACATAGGCGTGAATTGTTCCTCTTGTCTCTTCGATCTCGTGGGCGTTGGATAAGATTGGAGCAACGCTGCGCACAACAAAATCACCGAATGGACTTGGGTCGAGAATAATAAGTCCGTGTCTATTATCACTGAAATAGACAGTGCCGTTGTGGATGGCAACATTGATTGGTGTACCTGCAGTCCGAAAGAAACGTCGGGGTCGAGGTGCTTGCATGTTGTGAACGTCACGTAAATTGAAAACAAGCATTCCACGCTCACGATCGAGCGCGTATAGTTGGTCATCAGCGACTCGAATTCTGTGTACATTCGTGAACCCTCCGATCGTCTTTACAATGCTCGGTTTGCTCGGCTCCGCGATATCAATGACCTGTACACCTGCGGCACCGTCAGCGACGTAAGCGGTATCTCCCTCAACGGCGGCAGATCGCGCCCTGCCAGGCGTGGCAATCTCACCAATTCGGGCGGGTTGTGCCGGCTCTATCAACGTGAAGATTTCAAGTCCCCAATCACTCGCCGCGTAAAGATGGGAGGCATTCGGACCACCGATCACAACATCGGCATAATCACTCGCAAGGTGGATTTGTGTCCTCGGTTCAAGTTGCGTTTCCGGCGTAAGTTTCGCGGGTGAAGTACTCCGATGCGTGAGATTGCCCAGTGCATACGTTACAGCGTCAGGTATCGGGTCTGACACATGCTGGCGTGGGGCATCCGCTGCGCCAACGTTGTTGGCAGCGGGCATATCCACAACGACATAGCGGAAGGTCTGTGGGACATCTGCGGTCACCATTAACACAATTTTACCATTGCGCTGGAGTCCTTCTCGGCGGAGATGCCCTCTATTTTTCGTGTCAAATAGAATAGGTGTAACAATGGGATGTCCGTTGGACAGCTGATAAAGGGTTGTCGCGTAAAGATTCCCCGATCCGCTTCCGATCACAGATAGATCCAGAGTTTCGGGTAGATTCTCAAAGGTAATATAGTACGCCCCCCATTGATTGATGGGAATATTATTTCTCTCGCTCGGGTAACCGCGGACGCGCGGTGCTACAGCACTCACTTTTCGGTTCCGCAGAGCAGCGTAACCGAGTTGTTTGTTTTGAGTCTGTGTATTCACCCAATTCGCAAGCCCCCAATTCAGAAAAACTTCAGGGAATCTTTCACTTTTTTTGCTGCTTACTAAGGCAGCATCAATCGCTTGTTCACCGAGCGCGTCCGTTTCTACAATATCGCGAATAAATTCCGGTCCGCCATACTGCTCATAGAGATAGAGCATAAGCATGAAAGCACCACCGTAATAGGTATCCCACGTGTTTGCGTAAGCAAGCGAGACGCTGGGATTTGCCAAGTAACCGTCAACAAAAATGTTATGTACAGTCCCGTAGACTGCCCATTCAACGAAGCTCGCCGTGCCTTCCTCTAACCATCGCTGATCGGTGGTGCCACCGTTCTGGAACCAATTGATAAGATGTGCAAATTCATGTGCGAGGCTGCTATGAAAAGTATGTCGAGACCGTTCTCTGAACTGGAAAACATCCATATAGAGCATTTCGCGACGATTGCTATTCGGCAGCGTGGGTAACTGATCGGTGGGCGAGAAATAGCCGCCGTAATCCTGTCCGGAGTTATTCATGCCGACATCATGCATCAGCAAAGTGATACGGTTGTCTCTATCGAGTCCGGGTTTCCATTCAGTTCCCATCCACTTTCGCACCTCCGGGTAGATGCGGTTGTCAAATTCTCTTGCTACGGCAGCAGCTTCGGCATCCGTGAACAGATCGCGCACCGAGTTCTCTATGTAGACGTAGAGATGTTCACTCTTAGCAATACAAGTAGCGCTTACCTCTGTCTCAGGAATATGAATAAAGAATCGCTCTACCTGTCCGATTTGAGCAGGAGCGGCGGGTGCAGCAGGAATCTCTTCAAGAGGGTGTTCGTTGATATGTGCTTGGTGCAGGAGGGGGGTCCCGCACAACCACGGCTCTGCGGATACAAAACCACTCACGAGACAAAAGGTAAGAGAGGTTAATATTAAGAATCGCATTCGGTGTGTAATTATTCTCCGATAGATGTGTTGTGTAGCGCGTCGGTTTTTAGTCAGTTTCAGTCCTTTTCGATCGGATATACCTCTAAAAAATGCTATACAAATTGCCCTAACCTGGGAGATTGCTATATCTATTTTACAACGATTGTGACCTAAATTCAACCGATACAACAATTTACGTAAGAACGAGACGCGTCGATGGACAAACCACCCAGCAAGCGATAACAACCCTCTCACGTACGAAAATAAAAAGTTAATTCCCACCAATTCTCCTATTCACTTGCCAACTTCTCGCGTCTATGCTATCTTCTTAGGCAACCCTCGACAAAGGAGAAATCGCAATGTATCGTGTCGGTATCATCGGGTTGGGCAGTATCGCCTCCCGTTATTCAACGCCAGATGACGCTTATCCCTATTGCCACACAGGCGGCATCCGTTTTTGTGAGACCACCGAATTGGTCGCAGTCGCGGACATGTCTGAGGAACGCCAGATGGAGTTTCAACAGGTGTGGGGCCCCGCTTTCCCAGACAATTCCATAAACTACTATGAAACAGATACGCAGATGCTTGAAAGTGAAGATTTGGACATCGTTGCTGTCTGTGTCCGTGGCCCCCATCACTTCAAGGTAATGCAAAACGTCTTGAAGGCGGACATCAAAGCCATCTTCCTCGAAAAGCCAGCCGGATGCTCCCTCGAAGAGGTCGATATGATGACCGCAGGGGCTGACGCGAAAGGTATCCCTATCGTTGTGGACTACACGCGGCATTGGGCACCACACCTCATCCGTCTCCAATCACTTATCAAGGATGGACTTATAGGTGAGGTGCAAACTGTCATCGGTTATTGTGGTGGCGGTGTGCTCTCCTTTGCTATCCACACGACAGATATGATCTGCCAATTCGCTGGCTATGATCCGGTTTCTGTCACTGGATTCGTTGCTGGGGGTGGAGATGTACCAGAACCTTACGCACCTGAACCAGCGATTATCGGTTCAACCATCCAATTTGAGAGTGGCGTTGTCGGTTTCCATGTCGGTAACCATGGAGCACGAGGTGGATTCTCTGTTGATGTCCTCGGTAGCGAAGGCAGCGTGCAGGCAGGATTTTATAGCGGCACGACCGTGCATAAAGCAGGGGAGTTGATTGATAACGTTACCCTCGGTCTGCCTGAAAACGCCGGTCCGTTCAATGTCGCGTATCAACAGATTACGGATTACCTGGATGGGGGTTCGCTGCCCCATTGTGCGCGGGATGATTATACGGCTGTCAATGAAATCGGATTTGCGACGATTGAAAGCAGCATCACCGGACAGATAATACAACTCCCGTGCCAGAACAGGGAACGACTCATCTTCGCGAACGGTTAATGTCGAGGCACCTATGGCATCTATATTCAATCTGGACAATCTATACCGCTTCTTTATGAGGGCATACCCTGTCAAGTCTCATGGTGTGACACCTCCTAACGCACCGCTTCGCCAGGAATTAAACCAATGCCGTGTCGCGCTCATTACAACTGCTGGATTACATCTCCAAGCACAAGCACCTTACAATGATAGAATTATAGGTGGAGATTGTTCGTATCGAGAAATACCGAATACGATCGAGACACAAGTCCTTGCACTTGGGCATAGAAGTAAGGCTTTCGATTCGAGTGGCACAGAAAATGATATAAACTTGGTATTCCCGCTTGATCGGTTTCGAGAATTAGAAACCGAAGGTAAGATCGGTTCACTGAATCATAGACACTTCAGTTTCATGGGGTCGATTACAAAACCGAAACCACTCATCGAAAAAACCGCACCTGAAGTCGCGCAGATGCTCGAATCCGATGATGTTGATGTTGCATTCTTAACCCCTGTGTGACCGATGTGCAATCAATCCGTGGGATTGATACAACGTGCTGTTGAAGAAAGAGGAATATCGACTGTCTCCGTGACGCTTGATGAAAGCATAACAAAAAGGGTGAACCCTCCACGTGCGTTGTCAGTGCCTTATAGATTCGGTTATCCACTTGGAGAACCGAACAACCCAGAATTACAACACGTACTCATCGCTGAAGCACTCGCACTCTTAGAGGATAAAACACCGCCTCCTATCCTAAAAACGAGCTCAGTGTAAAATTGCAAGGTATGCCTGTAGCATAAACTTTCAGTTTGTGCCTATAGTAACCCAAGTTACTACTCACAAGATTTTCGGCATCCTGTCCCATTTTTCACTGAAACGGTTTCATGATTCGGAGGTATTCCGTAGCGTAGGGTGTTGGTCTCCTACGTGCTTAAAATGCAGACCCTAACAGGTTATGCTACAAACTGGCAACTTGGGTTATAGTAGTTCTCTATAACCAACCATGCTTCGTCACAACCTAAAGGAGAAACCCATGGACAAAATCAGAGTTGGTATCATTGGATGTGGCGGTATCTTCCGCAGCCTCCACGCCCCTTATTACGAAGAATCGACGCGGCGTGCAGATATAGTCGCAATCGCTGACCTCAATGAGACATCCGCAAATGAGCAAGCGGATCGATTTGGTGCGGATGCCTACACAGATTATCGTGAGCTCCTCGACAGGCAGGATATAGACGCTGTTGATGTGTGTGTCCATCCGCGTCCTCATCTCGAAATTACCCGTGCTGCCGCCGATGCTGGCAAGCATATTTTGATGGAGAAGCCGATGTGTTGTAGTGTAGCCGAAGGTGAAGCGATGATCGCCTCCGCTGAAGATGCAGGTGTTCTTCTGATGGTCGCCTATATGATGCGGTTCAGTCCGGGCTACATGAAACTGAAATCGTTGTTAGACGATGGCACACTCGGCACACTACAGATGGCGTATTCCAATCAGGTCGGTTGGTTTTCGCCGGACCGACATCCGTGGCTATTTGTGAAGGCAGAGTCGGGCGGTATGTTAGTGGAGCAAGCGATTCACGAACTCGATATTTGGTTGTGGCTTTACGGTCCCGCCTCTACTGTCTACGGATTCACCAGCCATGTTCCACTCGGTGGCACCTACCCACCTGCGGAACGGGCTGTGGAGAACAATGCAGTGCTCACCGTGCATTTCAAGAACGGTGGTGTCGGGATGATGATGAAGAGTTGGGCGGCTGAGATTCGGAACAGCGGTAACGGTCTCGTCACGAGCAAAGGTTCTGCGACGTTGATTCACAATGGACTCCGTTGGAAAACCCACGACATGGTGGAAGCGGAAGAATTCACGGCTCCTGTGCCAGATGATGGCACCTACCGCAATATGCCAGAAGAGCGGCGTCAACAACGGTATTGGGGGGTAGCGGCGAAAGGAACAAGCATCAACCATTGGCTCCAATGTATCGCCGGTGAGGCAGAGCCGACAACCCACGGACGTATGGGAAGAGACGGTATAGAATTGGCAGAGGCAACGTATCGTTCCTCCCAAATCGGCGCACCGATCTCTTTACCGCTGTAGTGGTACTTATAGTAGAATCCGACAATAAATTTCCATTTGTAGCATAGCCTGTTAGGCTGTGCCATCAGAACAGATAACTTCAGAGTCCACACGCCGCTACAAGTGTCCAAGTAATTACGGAATCTACTATAATCTTTACCCCCTGAAAAGGCATCTCCACAATCCTGTGTCAATTTCCGATACCCATTTTGTGGATTGGGAGAAAAGAATAATTTGGAGGAGAAGGAAGCCATGACCACCGGAATCATGCTGGTTTTAATGGGTCTTGCATCAGCCTCAATTATGAGCAACAACGTAATTGGGAGCATTGAAGTGACACCGAGAATTGAAATCGTAGAAGTACCGAGCGAATTTTCTGCTTTCAAGCGAGTAGGCTGTGACAAATATGTCAACGTTTTCGGCATTCACATCTTTGCAACCCTAACGGCCTCTGAAGATAAGCTCGCTCACGCTGCGGGAGTTTTGGCACAATACCTTGATAATGACGAAGACGGTGTTCCTGACAACACGCGAGTTCTCAGCCACCTTGTGAGCCGAAACGTCTTCATCGTTATGCCCGGAACAGAGGCGGAGATGGACAGATTGGAAATGCATCTGGTAGAAGAAGCGGGCTATCGATATGGGCAAGACTTGTATGGCGAAGAGACCAAGCCGGATTTCCTTGTTGATGGCAAAATCAACGCTCCTGATGGCTCGTACTACGACGGTGCATTAGAGGAAATTCTGCATCCGATCACACATTATGGTTACGCGAACGCCTACCCTGAAATATTCGAAACGAGACGAGGATCCACCTTAGCGAAGTGCATGGATGCCGCCCGTGGCGGATATTTTGAACAAGTGCCACAAGATGGTCCCAAGAGTGGCTACCCGGCGGATGCTTGGTATCATTATACAGATGAAACTTGTGATTATGGTTGCATGGTTACGGAGTATATCTACTGGGCCTTAACATCAATACTGGAGACGCAAGACTTCCCGGGACGACACGAAGCACTTGAAGTCGAATGGGAGTTGAATACCAGAGAACGGGTTAGAACCGGGGATGCTGCGGTGTATGCACTTCTGACAGACCCTCAGTACAAATTCCCTACCAAAGCACCAGATGGAAACTACAAACCCTCCACATTTCCTGTTACAGTTGTTCCTCTCATTGCGATTAAAGATGAAGATTAATGGCAGTAATAGCATCTTATGAAATACCAGATTGTAGCATTGCAGTAGGAAATAGAGGCGCGCAAACAAAGGTATCAGGTATGGATGAGGTTTATTCCCGCACCAAATTCGGGTATGCGCCCATATTATGAAGACACATTGGACAAACCGACCTGATCGCAAGCCGTAGTCGGAAATTAGCAGAGGTTTATAATGAGAACTCGTTTTATGTTTCACAAAGCCATTTCTCTTTTCTGCTTTGTGGCTTTTATTTTTCTTTCCTTCGTGTATGAAGGATATCCGCAAACTCAAATCGAACAGAGCATCTCTCTAAAAGAGCAGCAGGAAGGCAGGACGTTACTGGTCGGTGCTGCAACACTCTATGGGCTTTCCCTCTACGGACCGGGGATAGCGCGCCTCCTTGATATTGAATCAGAAAGTCAATTCGCTGGATTGGAACTGCTAATCGGAGGCGGATCTTTTGCAGGAGCACTTGCAGCGACAAAGAATCATCGGCTCGGTGTAGGGCGATCCAATTTAATCCTATCGGGCAGTTTCGCTGGTACTCTATATGGTATCGGAGTGCCAGTGTTGTTTGAATCACAGAATGACAAAGTCTACTTTGCTTCTGCGATGCTCGCTACGCCAATAGGGGGGCTGATTGCCCATAGACTTACTGATCACAGATGGTTCAAAAGGGGTGAATCATATTTGATGACCAACGGCGGATTTGTGGGCGGTCTGTATGGGTTTGCAATCCCGTATGTTTGGAATATTGAAAATCTGGAAGAGTGGACGCAAGCCAAAATCTATGTTGCATCCATGATGGCTGGAGTCCCTATCGGAGCGTGGACCACAACAAAGTTGATTTACAACAAACCCCTTAGTCCGGGGCACTCATATCTAATCTCCTTTGGGGGATTTATCGGTAGTGCCTATGCCAATGGAATTATCTCCCTACTGGATATAGAATCAAGTAGAACCTATATGGTAGCCTCCATGGTCGGTTTACCAATAGGAGCATATCTTGGCTATAAATTGACTGCTGGTGGTGAATACACAGTTGGCAGGGCAGTTTTAATACAAATTGGCGCGTTTGCAGGTGCCCTATTCGGCAATGGGGTGCCGCTGTTGGCTGAAGTGGAGAGCCATAAACCTTATGTTGTAGTGAGTATCCTTGGATCAGCCGCTGGAATGTGGTTTGCACACCGTGCTACACGAGGTTGGGGTGAGAAAATTCCTTTTACGAGAATCGATCTCGGACATGAATCAGAAAAATTCACCGTCTCACTGCCTTCAATCGATAAATGGTTGACTCTCGGTATGATGGCCCTCCGCAAGCCAGCTGTCATGGCGGATTTCCCTGTGGAGTTGGTGCGGATCTCATTCTAATCAGAACGACGAAATTGTTTAAGGTGCAGCCCAAGTCTAAACACATGGCAGTTTCCAACCACGACGGCTATACTTGTAGGATGAGGTCGTTGGCATCGTCTCTACAATACAGGCGTTACATCGAAATCCCCAACAACCCTCGCGTCAACTGAAAATCTGTATTCCCTTTGCTGTGCAGTTTTGGCGTATACTGCCGCGAAGCCACTTCTACAACTAACGCCAATAGCTGGTCAACATCGGCAGTCGTCAAGTCTAAATCTGCACCGTAATTAACTTGCGTTATGGCATCCGTAGAGACTTGGATCAGCGGCACCATCACATGCGATTGCAAAGGTGCTCCGACGATATGCGCAAGTGCTAAATCTACACCCGTCGCACCTAAACCTGTCAACGTTTCCGTTTGTTGATCGGTCGGCATCTCCATGATATGGAAACCTGCGTTCTCAACCCGTTGCCCATACGCCAAAGTCGTATGCACACGCCGTGTGTCGTGACGTATAAATGTTGCGTTCGCTGGTGCGACTACCGTTCCACCTGCAGCGACGACTCTATGTGTCAATTGCGTCAGGGATTCCGAGACTTCTCCAGTTATCTTACCAGTTGATGTCACGGCCATGCAGAGGTTCTCTAATCCTGCCTCGACAACAGGAACAGCCGGTTTGTCCGCAAGTTCCTCCGAAAACCAATCTTGCACCTTCTCAATGACAGCATCAATCCCACCATCCAATTGCACGCTTGCCCAACCGTAGCGTTCCGGCGATATTCCCAATTTCTGAATCTCGTGTCGGACGTGGTCGTTGTGGGTTTTCTCACAACCGTGTTCAAGGAGTAAACCGAGGGCAACTGTTGGATGTGTGAGGTGTCCAATCATCGTGCGGGTATAAATCTCCTCGGAACGTCCGCTGGAGACACCACATCCTTCTGTATGTGGGAGCGCAACAAAACGTGATATACCTTGCTCCTTGCCAATATTCCGCTCGTTGCAACGGTGCGCAATCATCTGTGCAATTTGACCCGAACAGAGACTGGTCGGCAAAATCAGTCCCACTTGATTCGTACGGCATCCATCTTCTGTTTGAAGTGCACTGAATTGCAATTCCTGAGAACTCGCGGCTACATCGGAGGTTTCGATAGGAATCGGCTCGCCAGACTTCAATTCAGATTCTGTCAACAATGGATTTAAATCCACGGGACCCGTCTGCTTCCAATCGCGCCAGAGTGAGACTTGGGAATGCCCTGCTTTCTCACCGACAGAACGTTCACCCGATGCAACGTCTACCGTCACGTCGAGCATAGACTCACCGAGTTTTTCCATAGGTGTACCATCAAGGTAGGCACCGGCATTCACGTCCATGTCCTTTTCAAGCATTTCATATCGCCCTGTCGTGGTGACGATCTTAATCGTCGGCACGAATGGGAAGTTCGTAATCGAACCGTTCCCTGTTACGAAGAAAATCATGTTAGATCCCGAGGCTACCTGTCCAGCGATGCTCTCCAGATCGTTACCGGGACTGTCCATGAAATAGTAGCCCGATTTCTCCATCAGTTGACTGTAATCAATAACGTAATCGAGACAGACATCAGGATGCCTTTTCATTGCCGCACCGATTGATTTAATGGCGATGTTATAGAGTCCACGGAAGTTATTGCCGCCAGATGGATTCGCTTCTGTGGAGTGGCCATGCCACGCTGCACGTTCCTTGAACCGTTCAATCGTATTGAGGAATTTGCGAGCTGTCGGCAGGTCACGGGTATTCTGCAGTACGTAGGCCTCAGAACCGATAAGTTCATCGGTTTCTGCGAGGTTGGCACACCCACCATAACGGATAACCTCTTTCGCAACGTAAGCGGCAAGTGGATTACCCGATACGCCAGAAAACGCATCCGATCCGCCACACTGCAAGGCAATTTTGAGATGTTCCAGGGATTGCTCGGTGCGTGCGACGCTGTCTACACTGTCCAACCATCTACGAATAATCTCTGTACCACCTGCTAAATCTGTGTCGAAACTTCCGTGTAACCGATGGAAATGGTGGACAACGTCATCTAAAGCATAACCCTCCCGTAGCATATACGCCTTAAGCATCTCGTTTGTAACTGACTCGGTGCCGTAATCTACAAGCAGTATCGCTCCGATATTCGGATGGACAGTGAAACCGGCGAGCGTTCGGAGCAGCATATCAATGTTGTTGGGAGTTTTGCTTTCGCCTCCCTCCGTGTGCGTTACTGCAACAATACCGTCTATGTTCGGGAATGTATCGGGGTTACAAATCTCTCCTACAGAACACATATCAGCGAGCTTTCTTGCAAAGCCGGAGGTGCGTGCAGTTGTCCCCATAACGACGATATAGTTTCGCGTGCCAACGCCACGATTACCGGGACGTTGATAACCGAGGAAAGGACGGTCGTGTGCATGACGCGGCACCTGTGTGCCTGATCGGAATTCTGTTTCATTCAACTCATACGGTGCCATTTTATCGCTGAAGTTCGGTGTCTTTGGCAATTCAAAGGGTAGGTTTCTAATCGATAACGAATCAATCATCTTCTGATTACACACGTAATCGCCCGAGGAAATAGAACGTATGGCAAAACCGAAGGGTAGCCCCCACGACAAGAGTGGCTCAGTTTCCGATATTGATTGTATCGCGAACCGATGCCCTTCTAAAATGGTGTGTGATAGTTGAAACTGCTGTTCTCCATGAGAGCCGATGTAACAGATCCGTGTGCCGCACGCCAATGTTTGTGTGGCAATAGCGACGTTATCGTCTGGCGAAGGCAGCCGTGCCACGTCGGTAAAATCAACTTCTAATTTATCTTGCCGTTCACTCAAATGGTTTATGTTTTTCACATTCTCCTCCGTAGCGTTTTTAATTTATGGACTCCTCGACCGCTCTCCATTCCATTACGAGCAGGTTTCCGATGAAGTTCAAAACACCTTCATAACTATAGGCGATTGGAATTATGGTAAAGCCCGAAAAATAGAAGAGAATTACCGGCGATAGATGCTAACTTCGATTGCGTCCTGTTTCACCCACGGCAGGTCGATGTCAAACCAGTGTGTTTCAGACTCATAACGCTCTCGGACGTGTTCCAGATAATCCGCCATTGATTCGGCACCGATACCGACGTTGTCCGCTACAACAGTTGCTGGATTTGTCAACTGTGGTTCAATTGCCTGAAAGCAGGGGAAGTAGTTGTTGAAATTGTTATCGAGGAGCAGAAAATCAACAGGAGCTTGAATGCTTTTGAGGACTTCTTGGGCATCCCCAATGCGTGAGTCGACGAGATCAGCCATTCCAGCACGCTCGAAATTTGTTCGCGCTTGCGCGGCACGGTCAGTATCTATTTCTATCGTTATCAAGCGTCCAGTGCCAGCGGCTTTCAACACCCGTAGTATCCAGAGTCCGGAATAACCGATAGCGGTTCCGCATTCAACAATGAGCGATGGTTCCGCCTTTTCGACGCAGGTAGCAAGAAATTTCGCCTTTTCTTCTCCCAACATCGGGATCCTCTCTGCTTTACACTGGGCTTCGACTTCTTGTAAGACTTGATCAAACATGTGGACCTCCATCTGAAAGTGATTGTTCTATTCTGAATTTGACACCTGTTGTATTTTTGTAGGGTTTGCGCAGTGCTTTATGAAAATAATCATACACGAAAACCGCTTTGGAGTCAAGAGAGGGCATTTGGTGCTTCTGTAGGAGAAACTCCGAATTTCCGGTCTCCATTCTCATGCCCCGAAAAAATTTGAAACCAAATCTGGAGTTCGGTGTATATTATGGATAGGCACCTCTGGAGGAACCTGATGCTTGATTTAGATGATGAATTAATGGAATGCTACCAAAAAGGAGATGAAGGCGCGTTTACGCTTCTCGTGCGCCGGCATCAGCAGCCACTCATTAATTTCATTGCTCGGTTCATTAATGATAGGGATACCGCTGAGGATTTAGCTCAGGAGACGTTCATTCGTATATTTAAAGCGGCGCACCGTTATAAACCGGGGCGGGCGCATTTTAAGACATGGATGTATCACATCGCCAAAAATCTTTGCAAAAATGAAATCCGAAATCGAGAACGACGGGACAAGTACAAGGTTGATAACGTTGTAGACAGCGGGAGTGATGGGAATAACCAAACAGAAAAAATTGACTTGATTGCAAATGCACCCGCGAACTCTGGTTTCCAACCGGAAGTGGAACTTGAACGCAAGGAATTACGCAATGCTATCCAAAAGTCAATCGCAGAATTACCAGAACAATACAGGCTCCCGCTCGTCTTACGTGATCTACAGGGGCTAAGTTACGACGAAATCAGTGAGGTGTTGGAACTCCGGAGCGGGACAACGAAATCTCGGATCAACCGTGCCCGACTCATGCTGAAAGATAAGTTAAAACCGTTTATCTAATGTTCATAGGAGTAGTGGATGATGAACTGCCTACAAGCTGAGGAATATTTTTCTGCCCATTTTGAGGACGCACTTGATTATGAGACGTTGCAGCGTCTTGGCGAACACCTCACAGCGTGTGAGACGTGTCAACAGGAATATGCCAGATTCCAGGAATCTGTTAAGGTGGTCCAGCAATTGCCACAGATTGAGCCCTCACCCTACTTTATGCCGACGTTGCTACAACGGATCGCCGAAGAGCAACGCGGGATCAGTGGCGTTAAGGGGATCTCGACAGCGGATTGGAGGCAACTGCTGGATGTATTTCGCCGTCCGATATGGGCATTCAGCGGTATTCTGGCGTTAATCCTCGCAGTAACTGGCACCTATCTCTCTCAAGATGGATTCCTGTTCGATCGAGACTCCCGCTCAGCTGCAGTAACATCTGAGCCTGAACAAATACGAGTTGTGACCCCACCAGTAGAGATTCGGCGTACCGTCGGAAACGGCAGTCAGTTCCGACCGGGCGGTGTTCTCTCAACGCCTGCACGGCCACTGCAACAACACTACGTCTTAAAGCAAGTGAGTTATGCCAACGCGTCCACAGGAGGTGGACTTTGATTTCGCAGAGATTTTTATTTAACTGTTAAATTTCTATTTTTTTCGTTCCTTGTTAAGGCATGCAGTTCTTATAACGTTACGATTCACCGAAGACCCGATTGACCTTTCAGTTCAATCGGAGCGAAAACCTAATAACTAAGAGAAATGTACACGATAAGATCAAAACATCAACAATTAATAATTGGATCACTGGGGCTGCTCTTCTCTGTCGTCATTTCCAGTTTCGCGAATGAGAACGTGCTGCAGATGCTTGAAAAGGATTTTCAGAGAGTCGTCACTGATGCACGTCCGGCAGTTGTAAAGGTTGTCGCGACACAGGTGATGTCTGGGCCGCTTTCATCAAGCATTGACGAGTTAGCATTTACGCGTCAAAATATCGGTTCCGGTATTCTTATCGATGCCGCTGGACATGTTGTGACAACAACTTTCGAGATGGAAACTCCAAGCAAGATTGAGGTTATCTTTAATAATAAAAAGGTGTCTTCAGCGAAATTGATCGGCACTGATATACTCACTGATATTGCTGTGCTTCGAGTTGCAAATGCACCGCGCGAATCCGCACCACCAACGAATGCAGTCAAGTCAAAAGGATCTGATGAATGGAGCGAACTCACGCCTCCTCATAACTGGGGTGATTCTTCAAAAATTGATACCGGTTCCTGGGTCGTGACAATAGGGAGCACTTATGGACAGAGTCCCATTGTCTCCTTCGGTATTGTAGGAGGTTGGGACCCCTTACCAAATCAAATGTGTGGAGAATTGATGAAGATCAACGCCGCGGTTACGCCCGGCAACAGCGGCGGGGCAGTCGTGAACACTTCAGGAGAGGTCGTTGGGATGATCTTGGCAGTCTTAACGGAACCCGTCCGGGATAATTCGCCTGCTGACTTGCTGTTCGAGAAACCGAGCGATATAGACATTACGCAATTGCTTGCTCCATCACCACCATTGGGGATCCGTAATCAGGAAATTACCTTCGCTCTGCCGATAGAGACGGTTCGCTCTGTTGCCAAAGAAATTATAGAGCACGGGAAAGTCGCGCGTGGCTGGCTCGGTGTTGAAGTTGATGTCGGCGAGTTGGGGGTCTTCGTTACAGGTGTGATTGAAAACAGTCCTGCACACAAAGGCGGTCTTTTGCCCAAAGATCTTATCCTCGAATTTAACGAAGTCCCTGTTCACTCCTATGCCGAATTGTTAAGATGCGTTGTCAGCAAGCGACCCGATACAGAAGTACGGCTTAAGGTCGGTAGGAACGGTGTCGAACAACATTGTACCGTGATGTTAGGCGAAAAGCATTAGCGAGCGATCCGATCAAATTCAGCGAGGTATATTTGCGCAATATCGGGATTTTCTTTGATAATCAATAGATTCTCGCTATTACGTTCTTCCGCGTTTTTGGAGAAGTTATACGAACCCGTAATCACGATCTCCTCATCAATAACAATGACCTTGTGGTGCATGCTCCCCTTGTGTCTATCCAGAGTCACGCCTAATCCAGCCTTTTTCATAGCATTGTATTCCGAATAACGATCATCAACCAGTCGTTTCTCGAACACACCGCGTACGTTAATCCCTGATTCAAAACGCTCCCGCATCGCAGTGCCCAGTGCATCTTGCGTGAACGAAAATGCCATGAAATGAATCGATTTCTTGGCGGATCCGATCTCCCTCAGAAGCGACGAAATAATATCATTTTCTGGTGAAAAGTAGGTGTATATCTGTGTCCCATCGCCAAGTGTCACTTTCGGATGCACAACAGACGCGCCAGCAGATTTCTCAGCCCGCATTTGCCGAAACAGTTCTCGGAACTCCTGTGTGAAGTTGTATGCCAGCGGGACGGAATCTATGAATATTACGTTATTCTTGTTTCTATATGCGCCGTTGTAGGTCGTGTTATAGGAACCGGTCCAGACGTACTGCTCATCAATCACAATGAATTTGTGGTGCATATAACTGCCGGAGTCTCCATCGTCAGCGACGGGGATGCCGACTTCCTGCAATTGCGCAATTGCGTCCTCATCAATGTTGTCCGTTTCAGTGACGACTCGCACCTGTACGCCGCGGCGGTGTGCTTTAATGAAAGCATCAGCTATGGATGTGGAGTCCAAGTGGTAGAGTGCCGCATCGACCCGTGATACGGCGATAGAAAGCCTCTCGACAAGACGGCTCTCAAGCGTCGGGTGACTGTCCCCAGCATCGACTTCACTGAAGTAGATGTCCCACGATACGACGGGAGGTCTACTGCTTTTGTAATGTCTGATACCGATGCCGATGGCAACGGCACAAAACAGGATGAAAAGGAGGGGTAGAAATTTGGAAGTTTTCTTTTTGGGTGTTATGTTAGTTTCATATCCACCCGAATCACTGTTCATTGCATCCCTCTAAATGCCCCATCTCTGCCGTGATTTCTCCAAAGACTCAATCTGCGCGCCTTGCTGCTTCCACGCATAATGTCCCTTCGGTTTTTCACCAACCCAGCGTTCATCGATGGGTTCAGCGGCGAGTTGGTAGCGGGTATCTGCTGTAATCCGGATCTTATCCGAGGTGTTAACGAGTGAAGCGTGCATCAGAAACATGCTAAAAATAATAACATCACCCGCTGAAAACGTTGTTGTTGCCCAGTGCCCCCCAAATTTCTCGACAATCTCAAGCGGTTTATCGCTGAAGTGTCCCTCAATCAGATCCCGATCCACATCTGATTTGCCATAAGTTGCTCGGACTTCTTCAAATAGGTTGGAGCCGAGACAGAGCACAATAGGCCCCATGTCCAGGGATACATCGCCAAAGGGTGTCCAACAGGAGTAGAGGTTTTGTGTGCCTCTGCCCATAAAAACGATGTCGTAATGTATCGGGGATCCTGATTGGGGTCCCGCTGTGCGAAGCCATTTGAAATCGAATGTCCGGGCATCGCCGCCGAGGAACGCTTTGAAAAAGTTCATGATGGGTTCACCCTCAACAACTGCTTTGAATGCTGGCATCTGCGTGAGTTCTTTATTACCCATTGACCCGGTTGATGTCGGTTCAGGGTAATTGGGGTTGAATATCCCGTCCATCAGCGGTGTATTCGGTGCGATCATCCCTTTTGCTGCGAGTTTCTCCATGATCTGTCTGCGCGCTGTGAAGATCGCGTCCTTGTCGTGTAATCCGCGAATTAAGAGATACCCATCTGTTGCTATCCGCTCCTGCAGGGCATCCGGGTTGTCAAGGATGTCGTTACTTTCTCGCAACTCGGTACTGACATCTACTTCCTGATGTAAAAAAGGGAGTTTCATATTTTTAATTGTGGTCCTCTTGCAACCAAGCAAGGTTAAATCGATAATGTTGACGACTGCTAATTAGATGTATAATCCCATTCTGTCCTTGGCAAACGGCGAGATAACCGCCGAGTTCTGCATCGTTTAACCCCATCGTAAAGGGACGTCCATCCATCGTCTCGATCTCTCGATCTTCTCCATCATCTGTAATCAGGCGCATACATTCCCATGTTTCGCCGTCGTCATAAGATAACGCACCGAAGAGCCCTGTGACGAGCCGTTCATTTCCAGAAGCATCAACGATCGGCATGGGGGTCGGAACTGTCCGCTCTCCTGTGAAGGTCGCAAGAAAAATCGGTCCCTCTTGAAGTCGTAGCAGAACGCAGCGTTGTCCACCAGAAACGAGTGGAAACGGACTTGCACTGTAATGCCATGTCCTGCCACCATCTGAGGAGAGGCTCTTCGGCATCCGTCCGTTAATTGTATCACCTCTACCGTAAGCCATCAACCTTCCATCTGTGAGTTCAACCACGGCTGCATGGATGCCAGCGATCCATCCACCCTGTTTGCCGTCGGCGAATTCAGGGATCGGTTGTCCCGCTCCCGGATCGTACCATGTTTCACCATCGTCGTCACTCAGCCATATTGCGGTGCCACCGTTACCCCCGCTCACTGCATCGCAGGCGAGGAGGATCGAACCGTTCTGTCTGCGGAAAACAGAGGCAATCGGCATATGCCGAAGTCGGTGCTCTGGCGATATGAGGCGCGGTCTAGACCAAGTAGCACCGTTATCGTCAGAGTAGCGTAACACCAACGCTAAGGGCCCCCATGTTGCAGCAGCGGAGAGGCCATTGAAGTGATAAATCCGTCCATTCTCGTTTCGCCAAAGGGACGTAGCGTGGTTGTTCCGATCGGGCGGACCCCAGAAGGGTTCGGCTGGGTCCCATTCGGTTTCACCAAAGCGCAATCGGCTCGCGGCGACTGTCAATTCACGTCCACGCTCTGTTACACACGAATACCACGCCGCGAACATATCACCGTTCGGACATTCCGCAATCGCTGGGACATGATTATGCGCCGAAAAAAGCGGACCATTTGAACCTTCTGGAATTTGAACGTATGTGAGTGGTTCCGCAAAATAAGGGGATTCTGGCGCGGGTGCACCCCTATTTTCCTGTTTAACGTCGCGTCCCCATAAGGCTACTTTAGATGCTGGGGTTGGAGAGGCCTGCGGCATCTCGCCACAGACGACACGGAATCCGATGTACCAGTGTTTATCTTCTGGTACTGCTCCCATCCGATTGGCTGATCGTAGATAACAGAGTAACGTCGAGTGACTGCCACCCCGTGTAACGCGATACAAGCCTTCTTCCCGACCCACAGGATCCACCTGTGAATCTGGTTCGTAAGTCCCATACCAATCTTGGCACCACTCCTCTACATTTCCGTGCATATCGTATACGCCCCAGGCGTTGGGTGGTGTCTGCCCAACATGTAAAGGCACGATTTCTTCTACCCCACGACTCCGTTCTGTATCCGGGTACCAACTCTCTCCAACATTTTTATGGTACGCAGGCGGTAATGTATCGCCCGTATGAAAATGGGTTGTTGTCCCTGCACGACACACATATTCCCACTCTGCTTCGGTTGGCAGGCGATACGGAAGTCCCTCCTTTTCGGATAGCCATTTACAGAATCGCGTCGCATCGTACCAATCCACAAACACAACCGCTTCAGTATCGTCCTGTGAAAAGCCCAGTTTTCCGCGGAGTTCCTTGTGGGCAGGTTGGAATTCTTCATATTGTGCATTCGTCATCTGAAAAATGCCGATGTAGAACGGTGTAGTGAGGGTTACTTGATGCACCGGCTGTTCATCCCAATCGCCGTCGCGGAGGTATGCTTTTCCGGCTGTCAACTCATCTGATAGCCCTGCGTTCTTTGAACCCATGCGAAAGGTCCCGGGTTCAATTCTAACGAGCTGCATCCCTATTGAATTTGTATACGTTTGACCTTCAATCGCCAATTTCTGCATCGTCTTCCTTTTTCCTTTGTTTTCAAGCAGTGCCAAGTTCAGTATAGGAAGCCTGAAAGTTGAATTCTAAATCGCTTTCACCGATGTTATTATACCAAATCGGACTGAATTTATCCTCAGAAAAAGTATGATTGCTTGTTATAACCCAAGTTGCCAGTGCTGTAGCATCACCTGTTAGGTTGTGCCTCTTCACATCGAAAATCACACGGATTACCGCCAATTTTTCGCAAAAATGAAGGAGTTTCGCTGAAAAATGGGGTTCGTGGATGGGAATGTTTCATTAAATTTACTTGCATTCTTAACAGAGTTGTAGTATAATTAATAGTGGAAAATTCCTATTTTTAGACCGAAATTCGACTTTCCAATTGCGCCGAAATAGGAGAACCCAATGCAATCCCAAGACGTTATCGAAGAACAGTACCGCGAAGCCGTGGAGATGCTTGTCGAAAAGGTTCAGAAGGATCCTTACGTTCTCGCTGCCATTGTTGGGGGCAGTTTCTCTTATGCCCAGGTATGGGAAAAATCGGATGTTGATATGGAACTCATCGGCAGAGACGCGATTCGTCCGACGCAAAGTTTCTTTTCGCTTGTTGAAAATGGTGTAAATATCCACCTGAGTATAATCCCACGTAATGCTTTTAAACGGCTCATAGAGGGTGCTCAACAGGGGTCCTTCATGCACTCCTATTTCTCGCACAGCACACTCCTTTTTTCACGCGATGCCTCCATCCAAGAATGGTATGATAAGAACGCGAACCGCGACAACATCGGCGAACGAGATAAACAGTTTCAACTGCTCAGCGTCATTGCCAGCACACTGCCGAGCCTCGTCTATGCTGAAAAGCAGTTTTACGTCAACAAAGATTGCCTCACCTCTTTTCTCTCACTGCTGAATGTTGTGCAAGGATTAGCGCGTTTGGAGGTGCTTTTGAACAATGAAATTCCGGTACGAGAGGTCATTCAACCTGCACTCCGTTACAACCCAGATTTCTTTCACAGCGTCTATACAGATTTGATGAACTGTGAAAAGAACGAGAGAGTCATACAGGACGCACTGGATGCAATTAACGCCTATCTTGATGAGCGGCAGTTTATCTTCCAGCCGATTCTTGATTATCTCATTGAGCAGAAGGCACCGCGGACGAATACCGAATTGAACGCAGACTTAGGGCGTGGCTTACATGTCAACAGTGAAGGTCTTCCTGAATTTGAGGACGAACCCTTAGATTTAGTCTGTCAATGGCTTGCTTGGAAAGGGATTATTAGACAAGTCGCGATGCCGATAAAACTTACAGCAAAAAGTCAGGTCCCTGTGGAGGAGCCAGCTTATTATTACGATGGTACTGTAGGAGCGAGCGGTGCTCGCGATTCCTCTCAAGTACACCAGCAAGATGACATCCATGCTCAGATTCATCAGGCATTGGACAATTTAACGGACACATTTGAGGAGGACATGTACATCCTCGCGGCGATTCTCACCAGTAACCTCGCCGAGGACAACATCTGGGAAAAAACGATACCTTACATTACACTTATCCTGAGAGATGGAACAAAAATCAAGCGGAAGGAATATCAGTTGATTGAAGATGGAATTCCGTTCCGGGTTCAACTCTACACCCGCGGCGACTATAGAAAGTTGTTGGATGGCGCACTACAAGGGAGTTCACTCCATTCAATTCTCGCCGAAAGCCGTGTCCTGTTTTCGAAAGATAGTCTCTTTTCTGTAGGTGGTAATGCTAATTTCCGTGTGGGTGATCCTTCCTGTCTGCAGGTAGGTGAACGGGATAAACACTCTCAACTCCTCAATGCTGCCTCTCAGGTGACAGCCATACTCGCAAAAGCCGAAAAGTGGTTCCACCTCAAGCGCGATATGGATTATACGTTTCTCTATCTAACATACGCTGTCAGAGAATTGGCACGTATTGAAGTCCTCCTGCACAATGAAACGCCGAGACGTAAGGTGATTTATCAAGCACTTGCGCACAACCCCTCCTTTTTCAATGCCGTTTTCGCGGATCTCATAGACAAACAAAAAGACGAGACAATGCTTCGCGATGCCCTTGAACAGATGGATGCATATTTAGAGGAGAATCTACAGACGCTGTTCAAGCCGTTGCTCGATTTCTTAGAGGAATCGGGTGACGAGCGCACAATAACCGATATCTTTATCCATTTCGGTGGGCGCGCGCTTGCCTTTGAATTGGCGTGTGAATGGCTAGCACAGAAAGGGGTTATTGAACAGTTTTCCGCACCGATCCGTTTGACAAAGGATAGCCAAACTTCCGTGGAGGAACCCGCATATTATTTCGATGCAAATAATCCGTTTCTATAGGGCAAATTTTCATGTTTTTTCAGAAAGGGGTATCGATCAAATGACTGAAATAGGCGTTCACGAAGCAAAGAGGCATTTGTCAAGGTTTCTCAAACGGGTTGAAAACGGAGAAAGTTTTCTTTAACCAATAGAGGTAAAGTTGTAGCAGTAATGGTTCCGCCTTGTGAGGTCGAGCAAGTTAAGGGGAGTGACGCTTACAGTCAATTAATTGAATTACGCGCAAGATTCCCGATTGGAACAGTTCGTGAGGTGAGGGATTGGAAGAACGAAGACCGTAGATGATGGTCGTTGATTGTTCAGTGTTAATTGCCGGTCTTCTACCTGATGAAATTGAGTTACAAGCGCAAGCATTTTTGGTAGACTGACAACTGCTGTAAATTTTTCTAACTGACAGGAGGGACATATAGATGAGACAGACGGTCGCCGTTAAAGGCGCACGAGAAAATAATCTACAAAATATTGAAGTTGAGATTCCACGAGACCAACTCGTCGTTGTTACAGGTATCAGCGGTTCAGGGAAATCTTCATTGGCATTTGATACAGTCTATGCCGAGGGGCAACGTCGATTCTTGGAGTCTATGTCCACGTACGCCAAACGTTTTATTACACAACTCAAAAAACCGGATGTCGATTTCGTTGATGGGTTGTCCCCTGTCGTTTCTATTGAACAGAAAACCATCACGATGAATCCGCGCTCCACCGTCGGCACGATGACCGATTTACAAGACTTCCTCCGAATGCTCTTCGCAACTATTGGTGTCGCGCATTGTCCATATTGTGAAGGTGAAATCCCGATCCGTTCCCATTATCAGATATTGGAACGGATGCTCTCAATGCCAGAAGGCACCGAGGTTGAGATTCACGCTCCGGTCTTCAAAATCTACGGTGAAGATTATGACTATCTCTTTGACGACATTCGTACCAAAGGGTGTAGACACGTCAGGATTGATGGGATTGAACACGACATCAGCGAAGAAATTGAACTCGATCCGGATCAGGAATATGACATCCAAGTTATCGTTGACAAATTCTTTGTGAAAAAAGAGATTGACAAACAGGTGCTCGCTTCTCTTGAGCACGCTATGCTCGTCGGCGAAGGATTCATGCGTTTTGATGTGCAGTTTCCGGAGGATACCGAAACTGATGCAATAGATTTATTGGAAGGTTTCGGATGTCCTAAACACGGAGTGCTCATGGCTGAGTTGGGACCGCATCACTTTACTTTTAATGAACCGACTGGAGCATGTGTAACCTGTTCTGGACTTGGCACCTATTTGCAGGTGCATCCGAATCTACTCGTTCCTGATAAGAGTCGGAGTATTGCTGATGGAGCGTTCGTCCATCAAGCCTTTAACTACGATCCCGATAGGTGGGATGGTAGGACAATGTACAGCCTTGCTGGACACTACGGGTTCGACCTGGGTGCTCCTTTTGCAGACCTTCCAGGAAAAATTATTGATATCCTTTATCACGGCACACACGGCGAAGAGTTCCCAATCCTGCAACCAGAAGGGGCACGACCTGTTGAGAGACGCCACCTCGGTCGGAAGATCCGTTTTGATGGGATCATCACTCGGATTGATAGGCATTATCGGCGTTACCGAAAACAGGGCGAGGCACACTCTGGGATGGAAGAGTATCTCCGAAAGGTGATGGTAGAGCGGACCTGTCCCGATTGCCACGGGGCCAAACTCAAGCGACAGCGACTTCTCGTTACTATTGAGGGTCAAACAATTCATGATGTCGGTGAACTGCACTTTGAAGAATTACGGGATTTCTTGCTGACTATCACGGATATTCCAGAGAAGCAGCGGGAAGCAGGCAATCGCGTTATCAAAGAACTGGTCACTCGGATTAACCTTCTGCTCGGTATCGGATTGGATTACCTAAACCTCAATCGCCGTTCTGCAACACTCTCCGGTGGAGAATCGCAACGCATCCGTCTCTCCACACAGATCGGCTCTGGATTGATGGGGATGCTCTATGTTCTTGATGAACCGAGTATCGGTCTACATCCAAAAGACAATGTGAAAATGATAGAGACCCTACGCAAGTTGCGTGACATTGGGAACACCGTTATCGTTGTTGAACACGATGAAAACACAATTCGCGCCGCGGATCATATCATTGAACTCGGACCCGGACCGGGTATCCACGGTGGGGAGGTCGTTGTTCAAGGCAAGCTTGAAACAATTCTTGGCTGTCCTGAATCTCTGACAGGGCTCTATATGAGTGGACGGCGCGAAATCCCACTTCCCGAACAGCGTCGTAACTTAAATGGGACCTTCTTGAGTATCACCGGTGCCAGCGAAAACAATCTCAGAAACATTGACGTTGATATTCCGCTCGGTGTGCTTATCTGCATCACGGGGGCATCTGGCTCCGGTAAGAGTACGCTCGTCAACGAGATCCTTTACAAGAAACTTCATTCTCTCTACCATGACAGTCGGACGCTCTATGGCGCACACGAGGAGCTTGAAGGGCACCAGCACCTGAATGACGTTATCAACATTGATCAATCCCCTATTGGACGTTCACCACGCTCAAATCCTGCTACCTACATCGGATTTTACGATAATATTCGCAAACTTTTCGCCAGTACCCCACTTGCCCTTGCGAGGGACTATACCGCCTCTCGGTTCAGTTTCAACGTCAAAGGCGGACGATGTGAAGAGTGCCACGGCGAAGGCACTATCACTACTAAACTCCACTTTATGCCGGATGTTGAAGTCGTTTGTCCGACCTGTAAGGGCGCACGTTATAATGAGGATACGCTTGATGTTACCTACAATGGAAGGAATATCTCCGAGATTCTCAATATGTCAATTGAGGAAGGCGTTGCGTTCTTTGCAGATCAGCGGTTGATTCATCATAAATTGAATGTCCTTTACCAACTTGGTATGGGGTATCTCCAGATTGGTCACCCTGCTACTATTCTCTCTGGTGGTGAAGCGCAACGGGTAAAGTTGGCAAGCGAGCTTGGCAAAATCAAGCGAGGTAAGCATAATCTCTATATCCTAGATGAACCGACCACAGGACTCCACATCGCAGACGTGCAGAAACTCTTGGACAGCCTCAACCGCCTCGTCGATAGTGGACATACAGTCGTTGTGATTGAGCATCATTTGGATGTCATCAAAACTGCCGATTATGTCATCGATCTCGGTCCTGAGGGTGGACATAAGGGGGGCGAGGTATTAGCTCACGGAACTCCCGAAGAGATCGCTAAAGTCAAGGTATCTTACACTGGACAATTTTTGAAAGAATATCTTATCTAAACATGTTGAGGCACGGTTGCAATATTGTATGAGAACCTATAAACTTAAGTGGATCGGATCCGTATGAGGCGAAAGGACAGACTGGTAGCAAAAGCAAGAAATAATCCGAACAGTTTGAGTTTTCGTGAATTTGAAACCTTACTTTCCCAGTGTGGATGGGTTTTTGACCATCAGACAGGTAGTCATCGTATCTGGTACTCGTCTAATCGCTATCGTTTGCCAATTCAGTCTAAGAGGGGACAAGCAAAAGGATATCAGGTAAGAGAATTTCTCAGTCAATATGATCAGGAGACGCAAAATGAGTAAAGATGTATTTGATGGGTTTAACGTGAACGTATTTCTTGACGAAGACGGTGATTACTTAGCTCATTTTGTTGAGATGCCCAACGTGTCGGCGTTTTCGGATACACCAGAAGGAGCGTTGAGAGAACTCGCTGTCGCTTGGAAAGGGGTTAAAGAAAGTTATGAAAAATATCGTGAACCTATTCCAAAAGCACCTATTCGGCCGGAGGATGAAGCACCGTTCAAAGTTGCCATTGATGCCCAACTTTATCATGACCTGGCAGATGAAGCTGCGGAAACAGGAATGAGTCTTTATGCTCTCGTGGTGCAAAAATTGAAGTTGACAGGACCCATCGTTCGAGAAGGAGTGGATGGGTAGAAGGTTGTCAATAGTGGACATACCGTTGATATTTTCCCCTTGCAAAATTAACCCAAATCGTGTACACTTTATCTAATCTTCCGCTACAAAACCCCTTCCTTTAGGTTTGGGAGGTAGTAGCGGTTCGGCAGTTGTGTGAAGAAAAAAACTTGACACATACACAAAAATATGTTATAACGAGCGTATCAAGTTGGCAGACAGGAATAGCATTACCGCTTGGTAATGTGTCGGTTTCCTACCCACTATTCAGGGGGTAAAGACTTGATACTTGATAGACCATGCGAACCTATAAATATCAAATACGCGAAACTCCGAAAAATAAGCGTATCGGCAACTTACTCGATGATATGTGGCAGGTGCATGAGTATTTCCATAAATGGCAACGACAACGCTATAAAGATGGCTTATCCTATGCTAACTATAATGCAATGTCTGCTCATTTAACAGCGATCAAAAAGATTACATATCCTCATTGGCAAGCATTACCAAGTCAAGCGATACAATCCGAATTAAAACGGATTGATGCGGCATACCAACAGTTTTTTAAGAAACTTGGGGGTAGACCGAACATCAAAAAACGCCATAAGTTTAAGTCTATTACTTTTCCGGGTCATGCGGGATGGAAACTAAAAGAAAACCGCCTGATATTATCTTTTCGTAAATGGGATTCGGGGACCTCCAAGTGGAAGTTTGATAAAGTGCCTTATACCTTTCATAAACATAGAGGATTTAAGAGAACTATCAGATGTATTACGATAAAACGCGATACTGTTGGCACTTATTGGCTTTATGTGATAACCGATGCCTCCACGACCGACCCTTATTCACCTACAGGTGAGAGCGTAGGAATAGATTTTGGTTTGGAGACCTACTTGACCCTGAGTAACGGCGAAAAGATTCAATCGCCACACTATCTGAAACAGTCCTTGAAAACATTGCGCATTCTTCACAAAAGTCTTTCGCGTAAAGTGAGAGGTTCTAATAATTGGTGGCGTTGTGTGCGTCAATTGGCACGTGTGTATCGGCATATCGCGAATCAACGCAAAGATTGGCATTGGAAACTGGTGACTGACCTCTGTAGGCGTTTTGATACCCTCGCTGTTGAGCTGCTGAACCTTGAGGGTATGAAACGGCTTTGGGGCCGGCAAGTCTCCGATCTTTCGTTTGGACAGTTTGTCGAGATCTTGAAGTTCAAGTGTATCAAACATCATCGTGAGTTCTGTCAAGTCGGACAGTGGACACCGACAACAAAACCGTGTTCAGATTGTGGGTCTCCTAATCACACGCTTTCTCTCTCGGATCGGCAGTGGATCTGTCCTGAATGTGGGTCTCACCACGATAGAGATGTCAACGCTGCGAGAAACATTCTTCGGGCTGCTTAGATCCCCCTGTGGAGCAGACGTAAGACGGTTCTTCGGAAACGCCGACTGCTACGAAGCACAAGCCCACGCCTTTAGGCGGTGGGTGCTATGACAGCATGAAGTTGGGGGTGATAACACACGACTTACAAGTCTATATGACAAAGTGTGCTTTCCCCGAATACGACAAGGCAAGAGGTAACCATTGACCGATAACCTATTAAGTTCCTTAAATGATGTTCAACGCGAAGCCGTCCAGCACGTTGAAGGACCGCTCCTCATCTTATCCGGTGCCGGCAGCGGAAAGACGCGCGTCATCACACACCGAATTGCCTACCTCCTCGAACATTACGATGTCTCTCCGTACCGTATCCTCGCTGTGACCTTTACAAACAAGGCAGCAAAGGAGATGAAAGATCGGTTGGATCTGCTTGTTGAAGGTAATGTGAGCCAGGATCTCTGGGTGGCCACCTTCCATTCGACCTGTGCTCGCATACTCCGCCGAGATATTGAGAGGTTAGGCACGCATGCGGAGTCAGAAAACAGATCCCAATCCAGAGTTCGCGCCTACACCCGCGATTTTACTATCTTCGATACAGGTGAGCAAGCCACGCTTGTCAAGGACGTGCTCCGACAACTTAACTATAGTGACAAGCAGTACAATCCGCGCGCCATCCTCAGCCACATTAGTCGTGCGAAAAATGAATCTATATCACCGGAGACGTACCAGAATATAGCAGATGGCTATTTTGAACGGATCGTGGCAGAGGTCTATACGCTCTATCAAGATGCTCTGCGTGTGAACAACTCTCTTGATTTCGATGATTTACTGCTTTTCACAGTGGAGCTCCTGAATGAAAATCTTGAGATCCGCCAATTTTATCAGAACAAATTTGAATATATCCTCGTTGATGAGTATCAAGATACCAATAGATGTCAATATGAGTTAGTGAATTTATTAGCTGGCGAGAAGCAGAACATCTGTGTCGTCGGAGACGATGACCAGTCTATCTACGCCTTCCGCGGTGCGGACATCAGAAATATCCTTGATTTTGAGCAGGATTATCCGAACACACGTGTCCTCCGTTTGGAGCAGAACTATCGTTCCACCCAAAACATCTTAGATGCCGCATGGGGGGTTGTGCACAACAATAGGGCGCGGAAAGCGAAAAAACTCTGGACAGAAAACGATCTTGGCGAACCTGTTACATGCTATGAGGCGATGGACGAAAACGACGAGGCGGGTTACGTCGGCACACAAATTGAGGATTGGCACGCCGAAGGCGTAGATTACAAAGCTTTTGCCGTCTTTTACCGGACCAACGCCCAATCCCGAATCTTTGAAGAGGCATTCCGCGCTGCAGACATCCCGTATCAGATTGTCGGGGGTGTCGGTTTCTATGATCGGATGGAGATCAAAGATATCCTTGCCTACCTCCGTGTAGTGTGTAATCCCAACGACTCTATGAGTGTTCGGCGTATTATCAACGTGCCAAGTCGCGGCATCGGGGCTACAACACTTGACAGGCTTATCAATTTTGCGGCACAGGAAGGGATTTCTCTCTTTGAAGCTATCCAACGTGTCGATGAAATTACCACCATTAACCGTGGTCTCCAAGCGAAGGTGCAACGTTTTGCTAAGATTTTTGATGATTTCGATGCATCTATGCTACCCGCTGATGCCCTTGACTATGTTTTAAAGGCAACTGGCTACCTGAAAAATTTAAAGGATCAGAGGACAATTGAAGCTCAAAACCGCGTTGAGAACATTGAGGAATTGATTAACGCCGTTGTAGAATATGAACAGAACACATCTGAACCAACCCTTTCAGATTATTTGGAGAACGTGGCACTCATAGCTGATATAGACACTATGGAGACCGATACAACCGATATGGTTACATTGATGACCTTGCACAGTGCGAAAGGTTTGGAGTTTCCGTTTGTTTTCATTGTCGGTCTGGAAGAGGGGTATCTACCGCATCAACGTTCACTTGATACGCAAGCGGAATTGGAGGAAGAACGACGACTCTGTTACGTCGGGATCACACGAGCCATGGAGCAGTTATATCTCTCACATGCAAGTTCGAGGAGAACGTTTCGAGAGACGGAGTACCGTATCCCATCTCGTTTTATCTCTGAAATTCCTGAACAGCTCATCAAACATGTTGATCGGTACCGATCTCCCTTTCGTCAATTGGAGAGGCTGTATGAAATAGTTCCTGAAAGTGCAGGGGATTACTACGTCGACCAGATTGTTCTCCACCCGAAATTCGGGAGGGGTAAGATAACGAAAATCAGTGGAGCCGGTCAGGATGGTTATGTTACCGTTCGTTTTAGTCGTGCTGGAACGAAGCAATTCGCTGCTTCAGTCGCACCACTGCAAACAGTATCTGATGAATAAGAGGATAAAATAGTAAAAAATGGCAACAATTACGATTGAGGGCGTGCGACATGTCGCAAACTTGGCCCGCCTGGAATTTAACGAGGAAGAGACAGGACACTTTACCGAGCAGCTGACCCGCATTTTGGACTATATCGGGAAGTTGAATGAGCTCGAGACAGATGATGTACCACCGACATCGCACATCCATCCGCATCAAGTTTTCATCATGGGTTCAGAGTCTGAGGCATCTCATGTCGCCAAGCCGGATGTTGTCAAACCCTCATACCCACGCGAAAAAGTGCTCGCGAATGCTCCTGAAGTTGAAGAGGGATACTTCGGCGTTCCCAGAGTGGTTGACCGTAGCCATTAAGCGTTTTTTATAGGACTTACGCGTGCTGCTCTTTTGTAGCATAACCTGTTGGGGTGTGTCAGGGAACCGTGTGTTTTTTGTCGGTTCGCCCGCTCAGAGACCGTATGATTGTCAAAATTGCATAAGTCCTGTTTTACTAACGCACCGCCGCCCCGCTCCCCATTCCATTACGAGTGAGTTTTCGGGCATCTGAAACTGCAACCCTTTGATAGCAAAAGGAATACCCAGGCAAAAACGCCTCGCCACATAACATCAAAAACGTTAGCCCATTGTCCTGTAAGCCCACACGCGGCTTGTGCAAGTGAATGGGTTTTTGATGGGGTGTTTCTTCAACTCGAACACGGAACACATGAAGATACAAGCAACCGATACTTCTCCGCAGGAAAAATTAGAAAGATTGACGGCACATGTCCTGCATGAAAAACTCAAAGCCCGTGAGATCACTGCTGTGGAACTCACCGAATCTGTTTATGCACGTATTGCTGCGGTGGAACCTCACGTCAAGGGCTACCTGACGCTCACAAAGGATCTTGCCTTGGAGCAGGCGAGTCTTGCCGATGCCGGGTTTCAGAAAGGTGACGATATGTCACCTCTGGCTGGCATCCCGATTGCAATTAAAGATGTGATATGCACGCAGGACGTTCGCACGACCTGTGCTTCTAAGATCCTTGAAACTTTCGTGCCACCCTATGACGCAACCGTCATGACGAAACTCCATGAACAAAGTATTGTTATGCTCGGTAAGACGAACATGGATGAGTTTGCGATGGGGTCCTCTACAGAAAACTCGGCATATCAGATTACACACAATCCGTGGGATTTGGGCACTATCCCTGGTGGTTCCAGTGGTGGTTCTGCCGCTGTGGTATCTGCGGATACTGCTATCTGTTCGCTGGGTTCGGATACTGGGGGTTCGATCCGACAACCCGCTGCACTCTGTGGTGTTGTTGGAATGAAGCCGACGTATGGGCGTGTCTCCCGTTACGGTTTAGTTGCATTCGCTTCCTCACTTGACCAGATCGGTCCTTTTACCAAAGATGTCACCGATTGTGCGTTGATACTCAATGCCATCTGTGGGAGGGACGCTATGGATGCCACTTCTGTTGATATACCCGTCCCTGATTTCACGCAGAGTCTGATTAACGACGTGAAAGGCGTGAAAATCGGTATCCCCAAGGAGTATTTCACACCGGCGTTAGATCCAGAAATTGCCGATCGGGTGCACACTGCTATCGCTGTTCTTGAATCTGTCGGAGCGACGGTTGAGGAAATTTCTTTGCCGCATACGGAATATGCCATTGCGACCTACTATATTATCGCTCCCGCTGAAGCGAGCGCAAACCTCGCAAGGTACGATGGGGTTCGCTACGGATATCGGAAGGAGAATCCGGAGGATCTGATTGATATGTATAAAACCACGCGGAGTGAAGGATTCGGTGAAGAGGTGAAGCGTCGGATTATGATCGGCACCTTCGCACTGAGTGCAGGCTATCAAGACGCATATTATCGAAAGGCGCAAAAAGTGCGGACACTCATCAAATCTGACTTTGATGCCGCGTTTGAGAAAGTTGACGTTATTGCAACGCCGACTTCGCCGACACCCGCATTCAAAATAGGGGAACGGACTGCTGATCCCTTGCAAATGTATCTGTCCGATGTGATGACAACGCCTGCGAGTCATGCCGGGTTGCCCGGTATCTCTGTCCCCTGTGGTTTTGTAGAGGATGGGTTACCGGTTGGGTTGCAACTGCTCGGTGCGCCTTTTGCGGAAGAAAAAGTGCTGCGCGTTGCTTATACCTTTGAGCAGAACACGGATCACCACCGACAGAAGCCGCAGATCGGAATTTGAAGGAGTGATTTGTGATGAATGCTTTAGTAGCACCATTCGGCGGACTCCTCGGCTCGGCAATTGGCGGCGTACTTTGGGCGAAATATATCCAGTGGACAGGACACACTGCTGGTTTTATCGCTATCGGTATTGGTATATTTATTGGAGCAGGGATGCTCTTGACAAGCAGCCGATGCCTCGAACGTGATGCGAGAACGATGTGGCGCGTTATCAGCACTGCGGCTGCGTTTTTCGCTATACTTGGTATCTTTATTGGGAAATACTTGGACGTTCAGTGGAATGCGGTTGCGCAAATTGCGGAACAATTGAGCCAAGAACATAATATATCTATAGAGCAAGCCTTGCCAATCGCGAAGACTGTGTTTAACGGGCAGTCTGTGTGGGAACTTATGCAGACACGGATGAGTCGTATTGATCTGCTTTATTGTGCTGCCGCAGCTTTTATCGCTTTTCGGATTCCAAGTATCCAAAGGCTACGAGACTACCTTTATTAATAGGACTTACACGTGCTGCTCTTTTGTAGAAGAACCTGTGAGGTTGTGCCACGAGAACATTTGTGTCTTTGGGGTTCTCCTTCTCACAAAGTGTCTTATGGTCAAAATTGCGTAAGTTCTGATTAATAAAGACTTGCAGAAATGTTCTAATTATTAAGTTTTCGCTCTAAAGAAACGCCCGAGCAAAAATCCCTCCACTCTGTTTCGGGCAGGTTTTCGCGAAGATCGTGAGGGATTTCGTAACTTGTATGGGACGAAAGGAGAAGGTAAAAAATGAAATTTTTAACGATAGGTTTTGGCTCGCGAACTTCCTCCAAAACCTGTTTTCACATCTTGTTATCAATATTTCTTATTTCCGCACTTCTACCGATCGGTTGGAGCTCAGAAGAAACCGGCAAGACATCCGAGGACGAATTGGTAGAAAACCTCGCGCTTTTCTCAGAAATCTTTGCTTATATCAAGCAAGCGCATCTTGACGCGCCGAATGCTAAGGAACTCGTAGAGGGTGCTATCAAGGGCGCGCTTCGCGAATTAGACCCATATAGTCAATACATTCCAGACTACGCTGCCTTTCGAACCCAAAACCGTGGTAACTACGGTGGTCTCGGAATGCTGATCGGAATTCGAGAGGATATGTTGACTGTGGTTACGCCTTTTAAAGGGAGTCCGGCTTCGTTGGCTGGTTTACAAAGCGGAGATGTTATTAGTCATATTGAAGGTGAATCAACAGCTGTAATGACCTTAAATGAGGCAGTCGAGCAATTGCTTGGTGAACCGGGGACTCCAGTTTCCATCACGGTCGTGCGTCAGAACGATAACCGTCCCTTTGAGGTGACTGTCACACGTGAAGTCATTCGGATTCCGAGCGTTGAGCAGAATCTGATTGGAGATAATATCGGCTATATCAAAATCAATCAATTTCTTGGGACGACAGCGAACGATGTAGATAACGCTTTGTTGGACTTCAAAGCAGAGAATGTCCGTGGTGTTATTCTCGACCTCCGCTCAAATCCTGGAGGACTACTCACTTCAGCTGTTGATATCGCGAGCGATTTCCTTGCCCCCGATCAGCTTGTTGTTTACAGTGAGGGAATTGAGCCGCGTGAGGACTTCAAGTCGAAAGGTGAAAAAAGGGAGCACTTTCCCTTGATTGTACTTGTTAATGGTGGGAGCGCGAGTGCTTCTGAGATCGTCGCCGGGGCTATCAAAGACCATAGACGCGGACTTGTCATGGGTAACAAAACCTTCGGGAAAGCCTCTGTTCAACGTGTGTTTCCACTGAGCAATGCCAAATCTGCTGTGAAATTAACCGCGGCGCGTTACTTTACACCGAACGGAATCAATATCGACAAGGTCGGCATTACTCCAGATGTTAAGTCCGCATGGTTTAGCCGATCTGAACGGCAGATGCAGTTGAAACTCCGCGATAATGAGAAACTCAAAACCTTTATAGATGAGAATGGCGACGACGTGTTGGTCCAACTCGCGACCGCTGAGCATGCCTCGCGCGATGACCGCCATGCGGCAAAAATCCTGCGGAGTTACCAACGTTTGAGTGATGCCCTGACTGAAGAACAGATTGTTCTCAGCGATATCGGCATTAAATACGCACTTGCTCAAATTACAGAAAACGACCGTGATGAATTAGAGCACGATCCGCAAATCGTCGCCGCGATGGAACAATTGAAGGTGCTTGAACTCTTTGCAATGGAGAACTAAGGAGGAAGTATAATGGCTGATGTTAGTCTTCTTAAAGACGGTTCGCAGGCGGTGTCAGGGGTCCAAACGTCGCTACCGAACTACGTGAATAATACATGGCAGCAGTCGGAGGCAACTGAACTGATCAACGTCACGAATCCAGCGACTGGGGAAGTCCTCACCCAAGTACCACTTTCACCCGCAGAAGAGGTCCATCAAGCCGCTGCAGCCGCCGCCGATGCGCTCCATGAATGGCGGCGGACACCACCTGTCCAACGCATTCAGTATCTCTTTGCCCTGAAAAACCTTTTAGAGGAGAATTTGGAGGATATCGCCAGAACAATTACATTGGAGTGTGGAAAAACGCTTGACGAAGCAACGGGTGAAATGCGGCGTGCGATTGAGAATGTTGAGGTCGCCTGTGGTATCCCGACACTCATGCAAGGCACGAACTTGGAAGATATTGCTACCGGGATTGACGAATTTATGATCCGCCAACCTGTTGGTGTGTGTGCTGTAATTGCACCTTTCAATTTTCCGGGAATGATTACCTTCTGGTTTCTGCCTTATGCCATTGCCTGTGGCAACACCTACATCGTGAAACCTTCCGAAAAGGTGCCAATCACGATGCAAAAGATATTTCAATTACTGGAACAGACGGGACTGCCGAAAGGCGTTGTCAATCTTGTGAATGGTGGTAGGGAGACTGTGGACGCACTCTTAACGCATCCAGATATTCGGGGCATCAGTTTCGTCGGGGCGACTGCGACTGCGAAAGAAATCTACGCGAAAGCTGCTGCAAACGGTAAACGCGTCCAGTGTCAAGGGGGCGCGAAAAATCCGCTGATTGTCCTTCCTGATGCTGATCCGCAGTTTACTGTCAACGCTGCAGTCGAGAGTGCCTTCGGCTGTGCTGGGCAACGGTGTCTTGCGGCATCTCTCACCCTCACTGTGGGTGAGGCACGCCACTGGTTCACAGAAGCCATCGCCGACACCGCCGCTGATCGGGTGGTCGGAAATGGATTGGAAGAAGGTGTCGAGATGGGACCCGTCATCACCTCTGAGAGCAGAAGCCGAATTGAAAACCTTATTCAAGCGGGGGCTGATGAGGGCGCGCAACTGCTTGTTGATGGCAGGTATCCGAGCATTCCCGGGGGTGAAAGCGGCAACTTTATTCGTCCCACGATCCTCAATGACCTTAACCCACAGGGTGATATTGCCAGGACCGAGATATTCGGACCCGTCTTAGGGCTTATCCATGTCGAAACGATTGACGATGCAATCGAACTCATCAATAGCGGGCGTTATGGCAACATGGCGTGTCTCTTTACGAGTAGTGGTGCATCTGCCCGTAAGTTCCGATATGAAGCAGAGATCGGTAATATCGGCATTAACATTGGTGTCGCCGCGCCGATGGCGTTCTTTCCTTTCAGCGGTTGGAAGGATAGTTTCTTCGGGGATCTCCACGGTCAGAGTTGGGATGCTGTGGACTTCTTCACGCAGAAGAAAGTCGTCGTTGAACGTTGGGCATAGCCTTGTATCCTTTTGCCGGTAATGAAAGGGTTTTTGCGAATCAATAGTTTGCAATGCAGGCAGATTTAAGGGACGCATCTGATATTTCTAATGCACATAATTTAACCCAAATTGCGAGTTCTGTAGCGTAGGGTGTTGGTCTCCTGCGCCGAAGCTGCACAACCTCACAGGTTATGCTACAAAGGTAGCAACTTGGGTTAATTTAACCGCAAGGTTAAATTAAATTAAAATGGGTCGGGCGAATATGCCCGACCCGGATTGATAGTGAGCAAACCTTAACGGTGTCTACGAGACTCTCGCTGGCTACGACGAACTTGGTTAGCACGTTTCCGCATTTCTGTGCGCCGTTTCTCCTTTAATTCCATGAGTTTCGTCATCTGATCTTCTGTCAAAATTTTCTTGAGGCTCGCGTTGAATTTAGCATGCGTTTCCTTGATGCTCTCACGGAGTTTCGTCATTGCAGCCCGCTTGTCATCAGATTTACGCGCCTCTTTAATCTGTGTCTGGAGCGTTTTACGGGTTTCCTGATAGATCGGATGTGCTTTTGCTAACGTCTCTGCATCAACTTCCATACCGAAAGTCAAATCTATCCAAGAGTGATTGAGAGCGGCAACGGGGTTTACTGTCGCTATTCTGCCACGAGCAGCACGAGTATTGTCATTGCGATACTGTTGTCTACTATGAACCTCTCGATGTGCTGCAGCCGTATTTTCAAAAACGACCATTCCGACCATTGCGATTGTCGCGATTGCGCTGAGTACAAACCATTTCTTTTTCATTTTTTTTCTCCTATCAGATTTATGATTTTGTGAATGCCCAATTATCTTTTTAGGAAAGGCATTTACTTTTTGGTTTTACTCCTGTTAGTCATATCCGTTCAGAAAAGGTTCGTTTTTTATAGTAAAATCCGAAAATAATTTCACGCCTGTAGCATAGGAGACCGTTAGCCTGTGCTATTAAAAACATATAACTTCATCGTTCACACGACGATAGGTGTGTCCAAGTAATTACGGAATCTACTATAATTTGTAAGAGTTTGAGAAGTATGCGAGTTTAAAGTTGTCAGCACTTGCGCCCGCTGCTCTTTTGTAGCATAACCTGTTAGGTTGTGCCGGGAGAACATCTGTGTTTTTTGGGTTCTGCCTTTCACAAAGCGTCCTCTGGTCAAAATTGCGTAAGTCATGGTTGTTTTACCACGGATGCTTATATGATGGCGCGTTGACGAAGCGATGCATCCCTAATTCCAATTCGATTTGTGTGTAGGGTGATAAATGGACGTGAAGATATGGACCATTGACCGAGACACTGTGTTTGTGTTGGTCGTCCTTGATGCTTACTGACGTGAACTTGTGTTCACCCATCGCACCCGCTTGCACGATGACATCCCGCGGTTCTGTGGTGTCGAGATTCACCAGTTGCAGTTCAGTGGTGTCTGCAGCCATTTTGGTAACCAATGCTCCGACATCGGGTGGAAGTCCGGGGCGTTTCTGTTGGCAGTCGAAGTACCGCACCCGCGTCACGAGCAAACCTCCGTTATAATGCGGCAACGGACCGCCACAGGTGAGTTGAACGAGCCCTTCACATGTGATTGGATTCCGTCGCTGAAAATAAGCGTCTCCATAGTTCGCGGGGTCTTCGTCGTCATCAGCCATGAAGGCGAGACGTGCCTCGACTTGGGAAAGGTTGTGGTTGAGGATTGTTTCTGGGTATTCGGGATATTCGCCTCGCATATAGGCAAGCCACCCGCCGTCGTGTCCACCGCTATCCTTGATATGGTGCCATGCATTGATGTCGAATTTTGAGCCTGTCCTTTTGGCGATTTTCTTTGCCCGTTCCTGATCCATCGGTTCCATTGACATTGCCCATAAATGCGCGACATCCGACGGATGCATCGGCATAAATTCGAACCAGCCGTCCAATTGCAAAGCCGTGCCGTCTTCATTTGTAATCGGATATTGTAACCATGGACCCGGGACATAATTGACTTTACCCGGGTCACCGTACTTCTGTGGGACGTAAAGCTGATCGTTCTTTTGGATGCCCCTTTCAATTAAAATATCAATCTGTGAGCGCGGAAAGTCGAGATATGCCATATCCTGCCAGAGCAACATGGCATTCTGTGCCGCGATGCCTACCGCTTGTCCAACACTATGCCAACCATGGGGCCAACTCCATCCGTAGTAAGAACCGTACCATTTTCCATCAATATGCTCGCCGATTTCCCCTGATAGCCCGACGTTGTCTGGGACAATGCCTCCGTTTTCTTTTGTCCGTTCTATCCATGCGTCAACATATTCCCGAACCCATGCCTTGTATTTCTCTCCGCCAGTCAGTAGGTAGGCATTCGTGGCAAGCGTTGTCGCAGCGAGGTTGACGACAGTGTCCCCGACACCCTGACGTTCATGGTTTATCCTTCCGATATGCTCACGCAACGGTTCATTTTCCCTAACGGCTTCATGACTCGTGCCTCCGGGGATGTCGTAGAACGGCATGTTATAACCGTCCCAAGGGAAGTATGGATGTCCAGTGAAAGCCCAGAATGCTGGGCCCTTACTTCCGTTCATCGCGCATTTGATAATTTTGTGATGCGTGTCATAGTTCCGTGCATCTGGGTCTTCATTCATGAAGAATCCTGCAAACCGTTTTGCCCGTTCGATGTTCTTCGGGTTTGAGGGATCCGCCATGCAGAGCATGTAAAAGAGATAGTTCCCTTCGCCTTGATGAAACCAGTCGTAGCCGGGTTGGTATTCTTTGACCACCATCGGATAGCCGTGACCTGTTCCGTATCGTTCCATATCGTTTGTGATGACATCGAATTCCGTATCTGCATCCGTTAGGAACCGCGCGTCGCCACCGAGCATATAAAAGAGGGCCCAGTTATGGAAACTCTCGTAGGCATCATCCAACCCGTCGATACTCTGAAAATCTGGGTGTGTAGGCCAGAGCAGTGTTCCGTCTGGACGCGTATATTTCTCCATGACTGCTGGCCCTGCGACATTCATTTTGTCAATGAGTTGGCGTTCCAGTACGGCCCACGTTGGTGGTGTTTGAATTAATGTCTGTGCTTCAATCCTTGGGAACATGGTTTTTTACCTCTTAGGTTGGGGTTGGTTTCAGTATATCATATTGTTGTGTGTTCGTGAAATTCAATTGATGCCATAACTGAAGTGCTCAGTTCCCCTACGCTCACTGTCCCTATTGGCAAAGTTCCCTAATCTCGTCAACCCACAATATCCAGTTCCTTCTCATATACACTATAGGCTGACCCGTTCATAGTTAGATTTTCCTTGACATCTGCTTCCCGTTATGATACGTTAAATTTAACGTGAGTTTGATAAATATTCAGGGTAGACACATTTTCGCTTAAAGTCCCCTGATAAGGGGATTTCGGGGGTTTCTCCCTAAAAAACCGCCTCTTTTTGAGCAAATATATTGTTTTTTTGCTCAATTTGCGTCCGTTTTGGACCTCTAATATTTTTTTTAAACTGGCGTTAAATTTAATAAAGTGCCCTACTTTGTATGAAGTTAATTTATGATAGAAAATTACCAAGCGAAGTTTGGATACCCGTGTGTAGACCAATTTGCAAGCATGGAAAGTTTATCTTGATACATGTTGCTTGAGTCGGCTTCTTGATCCACCAACACAAGTGCGACTTATTGAAGATGAAACCGTTGCTGAAGATGAGGCCGGTAAGTTGATGGAAGTCCCAACAGAGAAAATGCTTCATGATCGAATTCCGAGGTATCTTTGCAAAAATTGTCAGAGAATGCAGACAAACAAGGGTTTAAAACAATATCTATTACACCTAAACCAATGAACATAAAGGCAGCAATCCAATACTATGAAGGTCTAAATGATGTCGGAAAGGCAGGTTTCATTTTGACACTAAAAAGAGAAGACCAAAAACTCTTTTTAGATGCTTATGAAGAGCACTACTACCGATACGATCCAGAAAACGCACCGAAAGTCAAGATATCTGCACACATCTTTGAAGATGAAAAATCCTAACCGATACACATGTAGCGGGTATGCTCATGACTTTGAAATCTTCTCTTAAGACTTTATTTTTCAAACTCACGTTAGTAGTACTGAAACTTTGCTAACTGATTCCAATTATACAGGAGATAGAATGTCGAATTCTCGTTACTCGTTACACCAATATTCTGTTGATACATTGTTGAATTGGATTAAGACCGAGGATATAGTTATTCCGGAAATCCAGAGGCCTTTTGTTTGGACAGCACCCAAAGTGCGTGATTTTATTGATTCACTTTACCATGGCTATCCTGTTGGGTATCTCATTACTTGGCCGAAGTCGGATGTTTCCCTCCGGGGCGGCGAAGCATCAACCCGTGAAAGGATCCTGATTGATGGGCAGCAGCGCACAATGGCACTTCGAGCGGCATTGCTTGGAAAAAAGGTTTTGACCAAAAAGTATAAGGAACAGCAAATTCAGATAGCTTTTCATCCTGATAAGGAGAGTTTCGCAGTAGCGACTAAGGCTATCTGTAACGATCCAGAATGGATTTCTGACATCTCCACTGTTTTCAACTCTAATTCTGGTCTGCTCCGATTGGTTGATGCGTACTGTGAGAGGAATGACGAGGTGGACAGGTATAAAATGGGGGAACGTATAGGGAAACTTTATGAAATTCGGAATAATTCTCTGGGTGTTATTGATCTTACGGCAGACCTTGATATAGATACTATCATGGAAATTATCGGCCGTATGAATAAAACAAGTTTGCACTTGCCTACGGCGAATTTCATTAAGTCTAGGATGGCCGCTATAAATTCGCCATAGGTCAAGTTGCCCTGATATACTGGTTTTATCAGTATGAGGAAAGGTTATATCTCAATTCATGTCACCGAATGAAATTCTGGAATGGTTTAATCAAGCATCTATTGACAAAGCGTGGTCGTTTGCTGGCTGCAAGCCATCAGACACAGGGAAATGGACGCATGGTTACCACCGTTATCCTGCCAAGTTTATTCCACAACTTGTTGAACGCTTGATGGATGATTACATAACCAATGGGACTGCTAGTGTAAATGATCCATTTATGGGGTGCGGAACGACAGTTGTTAGTGCAATATCGCGCGGTTTTCGCGCGAGTGGAACGGACATTAATAAAGTTGCTCACTTGGTAACTAAAGCGAAGGCATCGCCTATTGCCCCTGACTACCTTGAAAAAAAGGTTAAACAATTTCTTTCGGGAATTTTGCCATCGGATGATGAACAGGATATTTTTGATAGAGTGTGGGTACAACCCCATATCCCAAAGAAACATTTAGAAAGAATTGATTATTGGTTTATGGAAGAGGTGCGGGACGAATTGGGAAGGATCCTGACTTTAATTTATGATGAAGATGATTCGGCTGTTCAATCCTTTTTGGTGGTGGCGTTTAGTCATGTGCTTAAAACGTGTTCAATTTGGAGTCAAAGTAGCACTAAGCCGACGCGGGATTTGAAGAAACGACCTACACTACCCTACGATGCTATTAAAAGACACCTTTTTAAAATGCTAAAGGGCAATGAACAGTTTTACGGTGTTGTTCCATCTTGCGTTAAAGATAAGCCCGACAGTTTTCTAAATATCCAAGTACGTTCTGCCGAAAGGCAGCCTGTCCCGGACGACAGCGTAGATTTAATTGTTAGTTCAAGTCCGTATGTAACCAGTTACGAGTATGCCGATCTACATCAACTCTCGACGCTTTGGCTTGATTTAGCAGATGACCTTAAAGAGTATAAGAAAAAGTTCATCGGGACCTCTTACAAGCAGTATGAAGACAAAACGCTATCAAGTCAAATTGCTTCTAATATTGTTGCTGAGATGCTATCTAAAAATAAAAAAAAGGCAAAGGAAATAGAAGCTTTCTTTATTGATATGCAGGGTGTCTTTAAGGAAAGTTTTAGGATTCTGAAACCGGGTGGGCGATGTTGTTACGTCATTGGGAATACCAAGTTAAGGGGCGTTGATATACTTAACGCTGAAGCATTTGCTGAGTCCTTACAACACTCAGGTTTTAAGTTGGATCGGCTTATAAAGCGCGAAATTCCACTAAAGATCCTCCCTCAGAAAAGAGATGAAAAAACAGGAAGATTTGCCAGCAAGGATAAAGCTGACTCCGAAGCATATCCAACGGAGTATATCGTTATTGGGTTAAAGGAATAGGAGAGTTATGAAATTTGAAGATTTGAAAGATATGTACAGCAAGACACAATTAGTAGAGGGAGAGGAAGCTTACAAAACGGTTTCTCAAATTTTGCAGGACGCTAAAGAACTTCATAAGAAAGATTTTTTAAGGGACAAACCCAATGGGGACCATGAACAAAGTTGGCGGGCTTTCAAGGGAAAGAATTTTGAGAGATTAATCCAACACATTATCACGGAATCAATTGAAGCCCTTGGTATGAAAGTGATTAATGGCAATAAGTTAGAACGGAGTAAGAATTTGCCGCTGGAACTGAGACGAGTTAAACGGAACTTAGCAATTGATTACAGAGAATTTGGGTTGCATTTACCTGATGTTGATATTGTAGTTTATAGTCCAGAAGATCAGGGTGTAATTGCTGTTATCTCGAGCAAAGTTACGTTGCGCGAGCGGATAGCTCAAACAGGATATTGGAAACTTAAGTTGTTGGCAGATCAAACCACAGAACATATCAAAGTCTATTTTATTACGCCAGACGAAGACGGCACCTTGACAGACACATATCTTCCAAAGAAAGGAAGAGCCATTGTAGAAATTGACCTTGATGGTACCTACGTATTAACAGAGGCGGATCTTGATCAAAGTGGCAAGGTCAAACTTTTTGAACATTTTATTGAGGATTTCAAGCAGCTTATTAAAAAGTGATGGATGTCTTATCTATTTTGGATATAGAATTCTTTTGTGTAAGACATATTGGAGTCGTTTCAAAATCCGATGCAAAACAGATTTGTGCGCTATCTTGTTTCTGCTATGGAAATACAGCACGGTAGTATATCTTTATTGGGTTAAAGGAATAGGTAATTGTGAACAGTTTTGAAGTTTTGAAAACTCTGTATGGCGAAATGCAAGAGGAACGAGGAGAAGAAGTTTACAAGTATGTTCTCGAACTCTTACAAGAAGTTCAAAGGGTACGGAACGTATCTGGTAAAGACAAAGGGCAAAGTTCGCGTTCTTCTAATGGACATAATTTTGAAAAATTGATTCAGCATATTATCACAGAACCACTTGGGGCACTAGGCCTAGAAGTTGTTAATGGTAATACGTTAGGACGGAAGGTTGATCGAAACCTGTCGGAAGCATTAAGACAGGTTAAGCAAAATTTGCTTATTGACTATGACAAATTTGAACGCCTTCTGCCTGACGCTGATATTGTTATTTTTAATCCCGAAAATTCGGAAGTTATTGCTATTATTTCATGTAAAATCTCTTTGAGAGAACGAATTGCTCATACCGTATATTGGAAGTTCAAACTTCTTAAAAGTCAGAAGACAGAACACATCAAACTGTATCTAATTACACTTGATAAGGACAAACACTTGACAGAAAGGGAACATCCAAAAAGACAGCGAATCATTGTGGAAACGGAGCTTGATAGCACCTATGTACTAACAACAGAGAATCTTGAGGAAAGCGATAAGGTCAAACTGTTTGAACATTTCATTGAAGATTTTAAACAAGTCATAGAAGAAAGTAAATAATATAATGAAAATTGCAAATGCCCCGTGTTCCTGGGGCGTACTTGAGTTTGAGTTAGACGGTGAAGCACCCGGCTACGTACAAGTGTTAGACGAGATGCACACTCTCGGCTATCTCGGCACCGAATTGGGCGATTGGGGGTTTATGCCAACAGATGCGAAACGCCTCCGTGCCGAACTTAAGGAACGGGACTTAACGCTGTTAGGGGCATTCGTAGGTGTCGCACTGGCTGATAAAAAAACACATGCATCAGGTGAAGAAGTGGCACTACGGCATGCCCGTTTGTTAGCCGATGTCGGTGGACAAACACCTTTCATCGTGCTTTCGGATGATAACGCTACCACAGAATTGCGTACCCGCTATGCCGGTCGCATCCGTCCTGAACATGGGTTGACACCAGCACAGTGGGATACGTTTATACAGGGCGCGCACCGTATCGCCCGATCTGTGCGAGAAGAGACGGGACTTCGCACCGTCTTCCATCCACACTGTGCAGGATATGTAGAGGCCCCAGCAGAAGTGGACACATTGATGGAACGCACCGATCCAAACCTCATCGGATTGTGTTTCGATACAGGACATTACCGATTCGGCGGCGGTGATCCGATTGAAGCGTATGCCTGCCACGCTGACCGGGTCTGGCACGTTCATTTCAAGGATTGTCATCCCGATATCGCCGCCCGTTCTCGTAAGGAGGAGTGGGATTATTTCGAGGCTGTTGGGAATGGCGTTTTCTGCGAGTTAGGCAACGGGGACGTTGACTTCCCTGCGTTCCTTGAAGAATTACGAAAACGAGACTACGACGGCTGGATCGTTGCGGAGCAAGATGTCTTACCGGGGATGGGCAGTCCGTATGAGAGCGCGGAGCGAAATCTGCGGTATCTGAATTCAATTGTATAACCCTGAAATAGAAATTGACCTGCAATGTGGAGTTAGGAGACCTTTGGTGAACAAATCCTCAAAAATCGGTGTTGGTGTTATCGGCGCAGGGCGTATTGGTAGACTTCATATTGAGCATCTTGCACAGCGTATACCAGAAGTCGACCTCATCGCGATTTGTAGTTTGGATTTCGACAACCTTGAGGCTCTCGACGTACAGTTTAATGTGCCGAAATTGGCTGCCGATTACAATATCCTCTTGGAGGACCCACAGATTGATGCGGTGCTTGTTGCCTCTTCAACGGATACACACGTAGAAATTAGCCAAGCCGCCGCACAGGCAGGAAAACACGTCTTTTGTGAGAAACCGATTTCCTTAGATTTGGAGCAGATTGATGAAACCTTGGCGATTGTTGAGAAAGCAGGCGTTAAGTTTCAGGTCGGTTTCAATCGTCGGTTTGATGTAAGTTTCGCGCGTATCCGTGAAGCCGTTGCCTCTGGAGAGATTGGCGAGCCGCACATCCTGCGGATCACGAGCCGAGACCCCTCACCGCCACCGATTGAATACGTTAAGGTTTCCGGCGGTATTTTTCTTGACATGACCATCCACGATTTCGATATGGCGCGCTATCTCATCGAGGACGAGGTTATTGAAGTCTACGCGGCGGGCGGGGTGCGTATTGACCCACAGATCGGTGAGGCGGGTGACATTGACACTACTGTTATCACCTTACGATTCCAAAATGGGGTTATCGCAACTATTGATAACAGCAGAAAGGCTGTCTATGGTTACGACCAACGTGTTGAGGTTTTCGGTTCAAAGGGGATGGTTACGGTGGCGAACCCACGGACGAATACCGTTACGTTTAGCGGGAATGAGGGGACACGCGCTGCATCGCCTCCATATTTTTTTGTGGAACGTTACAAGGAGGCGTTTCTCTCGGAGTTACAAGCGTTCTTTGCGTGCATTCAGGAGGACACGTCGCCGCCAGTTACAGGTGAGGATGGTCGCGCGCCTGTTGTGATGGGGCTCGCCGCATTGAAGTCACTCCGCGAAAATAGACCTGTGCTCTTGTCGGAAATTTAACGCTTCTTTACTCACCTTCACCACCGACTTCGCCGACTTCGATGTCAATTTCATCTCGGTTCCTGATACGTTCCACGAGTCCATCTCGGATGTCCACGATCCTATCAGAGACATCAAGCATCTTCAGATCGTGCGTTGCCGAAATTACGGTGACACTCTGATCCGTATTCAGGCGTTTAATCAGATCTATAATTTCACGTCCGGTGATGGTATCAAGGTTCGCTGTCGGTTCGTCAGCGAGAACGATGCTCGGATCGTTCGCGAGGGCTCTGGCGATAGCGACGCGTTGACGTTGTCCACCCGATAGTTCGTCGGGGAGGTGGTACATCCTATCTCCCAATCCTACCAAATCCAGCAACTGTTCCGCTTTTTCATTGCGTTGTTTTTCAGGTATCCCAGCGAAGATCATCGGGAGTGTTACGTTTCCGTGTGCGCTCCGCACGTGCAGCAAGTTGTAGCTCTGAAAAATATAGCCCACGCGGTGGCATCGAAATGCCGCAATCTGTCTTTGCGACAGTTGGGACATATTTTGCCCGTCGATGTACACTTGACCCTCTGTAGGGCGATCGAGGGCACCGATCATATTAAAGAGCGTGGATTTACCCGAACCGGAGGGGCCCATGAGCGAGATATACTCCCCGCGTTCAATCTCAATATTGATTCCATCCAAAGCACGAAGAATGTTTGAACCCATGCGATATTCTTTGACAACATCTTCAGTTTTTACAACGATATCAGCCATAATTTCCTCCGTGCCTATACCTCGGTTCGCATTGCTTCAGCAGGGGGTAGTTTCGCCGCACGCCATGCAGGAAACGATGAACCGATGACTGCCAAAATCATGCCGAGAATACATCCCAGTAAAATGACCACGATAACACCGAGCTGCATTGTACCGTCTTCAGGCTGCGCAGGTAACAGGGGAAAATAAAAGAATAAGTCTAATCCGTAGTCTTTAAGCCCTAAAAGGACTGCGCCGAGTGTTCCGATAAGGGCTCCGATGAGTGCACCTGAAAACCCTTGAAACCCTGATTCAAGTAGAAACAACCTAACCACGAATCCGTCTAATGCGCCGAGACATTTCATCGTTCCGATCTCGCGAAAACGTTCTGTGACTGCCATCAGCATTGAATTCGCAATACCGACGACACAGACAATCAGCGACATTACAATCAACCAGATATCTTTTGTGGAAATGCCTTTTTCTGTTGTCTCTTCAAAAGTGTTAATTGCCGATTGTCGTCCGCTTTCCTGTAATGCGAGACCGATTTCATTATTTGTCCACACCGACACGAGAAATGCGATACCGAGCGTAATACCAGCTGTCGTAATGATTGAACGTCCAAAACGGATTTTTAAACTCTGAAAACTAATTCGTAAAGATTCTACAAAAGGGAGATCAATCTGTTCTTGAATTGGTGTTCTTTGCTGCAAATGTCTATACTCCTTATCCTTGATTTGCATTTGTTTATGTGTATTTTAGCAAATTTACAATTTTCAGTCAAGTTTTTCATGTGTAGTTCAGGGTGATTTATGGTAAACCCTAAAAATAAGTTCACACTTGTAGCATAGGAAACCGTTGGTTTCCTGTGCTATTAGAAGCATATTACTTCAGAGTTCACACGACGCTACGAGCGTATCAGTAATTACGGAATCTACTATATGGTAAATCCTAAAAATATATGCAGCATTTCGTAGCATAGGAAACCGTTGGTATCCTGCGGGCGAGGATGCACAGGAGACCAACACCCTATGCTACAGGACTGGCAACTCGGGTTAAGTAATTCTAATATCTACCATAGTTCTTATAGAAACTGTGCCGACAAGGAACAAGATTGACTTTCCGATCTCTCGTTGTTATACTGGATGCCGAGGCAGGTACAGATTGATGCTCCGAAATTCCCTTTATTTTCCACTCCTATTGTTATCTGTCGGTATATTGTGCTGGAGTACGCAGATTTTTGCACACGATGCTTTCTATCCACACCATCGCGAGGATTTTGAGAGCCTGACGCGCCGTCGCGAGTTACGAGGGACGGTTATTTTCAGTACCACTGTTTTTCTTTGTGTGCTTGGAACAATCGTCTACATCGCTTTGCGGAAGATTAAGGATGCTGATGACATAGACGAGCGTGAGACAAAGAAGGTTCAGGAACGTTTGGTCGACGCTGCAAACAGAGCGGCACATGCGGCAAAATACGTCCTTAACACCGAAGAGAACATTGCGAAAGCCGCCGAAACAGCCCTAACAACATACGCTGAGGTATCCGGTGTGACGTGGCAATCGCGTTCTTATAGGCGGAGTCATGCTGAATCAGTTCCGTACCAAATCCGGTGCAAAATCGGAACTGACATTGTTACCCTTAACATCAATACTGAAGTTGTGAAATTAAAAGCGGAACACAACCTTCCTAAATCCGTTATCGGTTCACAAGGAACATCGAAAAGCGCAAATGTGGTGCTAAGAATCGCGGATAAGGAAAGGGAGAAAGGCGTTTCGTGTGAGAAATAATCGGTAAATTACGGACTGAGTCGGTTGATGAGTGCCGCGCTATAACCCGCGCCGAAACCGTTATCAATATTCACGACAGTAACACCGGACGCGCAACTGTTTAGCATCCCTAATAGAGCGGCGAGCCCTCCGAAACTGGCACCGTAGCCGATACTTGTCGGGACTGCGATAACTGGGCAATCCACCAACCCACCCACAACGCTCGGAAGCGCGCCTTCCATGCCAGCAACAACGATGATAACCCGTGCGTTCAAGAGTTTCTCGTGATTGCTCATGAGTCGGTGTAATCCTGCTACACCGACATCGTACAGACGTTCCGGTTGGTTTCCCATCATTCGTGCGGTTTCGGCGGCTTCCTCGGCTACTGGTAAATCGGAAGTGCCAGCAGAAACGACGAGGATACCTGAAACGCCTGTGTCTTCCTCGGATGGAGAGACGGTGATTGTCCGTCCAAGTTCGTTGTAACGTGCGGCAGGTTGAACTTCTTTCACGGCTTCATACATGTCAGGTGTCGCACGGGTTGCGAGGAGGGGATGTCCTGCGGCGAGGATATGTTCACTAATCTGCTTGACGTGTTCTACCGTTTTTCCTTGACAGAAAATGACTTCAGGAAATCCAGTACGGAGTTGACGATGATGATCTATTTTTGAAAATCCTAAATCTTCAAAAGGAAGTGTGCGGAGGGATTGTAGGGCATCATCCACTGCAACCTCTCCGCTTTTGATTTGTTCAAGCAGGATTCTCAGTTTTTCAATTTCCATTCACTTAACCGGGTCAGGACTTACGCATGCTGCTCTTTTGTAGCATAACCTGTCAGGTTGTGCCAAGAGAACATCTGTGTTTTTTTGGGTTCTCCCTATCACAAAGTGTCCTATGGTCAAAATTGCGTAGGCCCCGTTAATTTTATCTCTATGCCTCGGGAAGACCTTTAGGCTTCCTCAGTAGCCTCTTCATCGGTTTCTTCGGAATCGCTGATACCCGGGATAGATCCAGCGATTTTGGATCGGACATCCGCGGAAACTTTACGTCCGGTTTCCACAGCACTTTTTACCTGCTCGCCAGCGTGTTGGATACGTTCTTTTCCACTATCTACGATGGTGTGGACGCTTTCTTTTCCCTGTTCCATGAGAGCTTCAGCACTTTGCCGCGCACTATCACTAGCTTGGCTTGCGAATTCAACCGTCCTGTTTTTTGCTTCAATCGAAGTATCTCGAATCTTTCGGCGGGTTTCCTTGCCGGAACTTGGGGCATAGAGCAGGCTAATAACAGCACCGGCCATAAATCCAGTGAAAAATGCAAGGACCATTGCGAGCCCGTTGTTTTGTCCATTGTTACTCATTATTTTTATCCTTTCTGTTAAATTGAGATTGTTTTGGGCAGCTTGCATACTTCCAAAACACGTTGTTCAAATTTACGAAACTCAGGGTGGGAGGTTTCAATTTTCATGCTTATTTTTGGTTGACTCCTTTTTTGGGTGCTCTATTACAATTTAAATACTAATTGCTCGACGGCTTCTTATGATACGAAAAATTCGGGTTCAAACACGAGCCTGGGGTATTCGTGCACTTGGCATCGAGGTTTTGTGAGGTCTTTGAGGTCTCGGAGTTCCGGCGGCACATCAAGGTATTCTTGGAGTTCTGGGAATTCCGAGCGGATGAAGTCTTCAAAGGCTTTGGCAGCGGCGGCCTGCTGCTGTGCGGCGCGTGCGGCGGCCTCTGCTTGATGTGCGGCTTCGGCCTCTGCATCGGAAAACTGGGAAACATCCGCGCCCTCCGGTGCTGTCCGTGTCGAAAACTCGGCGGGTATATCAAACTGTCCTCTAGTGCGCGTCGCAACGGTGTCGGGGCTGCCGGTTTCGGTACCCATGGGGAGCGGTGTCTCCTGAACCGGGCGTTGAATCGGCTCGATCAGCGGCTTGCCCTCTTCAATCGCACGGATCTGCCGCGCCGATTCCCAATTTTGTGTCTTCGCGTAGTCCTCACGATAGATCGCTAACGCCTTCTGATATTGACCCAGCCGTTGGTAGGTGTCACCTATTAAGTCTACAAAGGAATTCTTGGAGAGTTTTGCGGCTTCCTGCTGGTAGCGGAGTGCTTCTTCGGGTTTATAGTACCAGATCGTGCCGGCAAAGGAATCCAGGTATCTGGCGCGATCCTCCGGGGGGAGTCCCTCCATAGCGATGAGTTTCTCGTAGGCGGCTTCGCGCTCCGGGTTCGGGCCTTCGGGGATATAGCCCTGCTGTCCTATCCATAAATAGAGGCGTTCCGGATCGTCGGGTGCCTCTGCGAGTGCCTGATCGGCGAGTTCTTTGAGGTAGTCATCCGGACCCGATGCGGTGTTGTAGAGGTATTCTGCTGCCTCCCAGGCGGACATGCCCTCGGTTTTGGCAATCGCGCGTTGCCGTTCTAAGATGGCATCACTCTCCTCTCGGGAAATCTCGTCCCTTTGGACAGCATAGTGGAGATGGTGGCGGAGTTCATCGAGACGTTTCCATTGGGTATCGGTGAGTTCGCGTTCCGCGGGCCGCGTGTAGGTAGCTGTTTCACGCCGCAGTGCCCCTTGCAACGGTGCTGGCGACTGTCCTTGTGGTGCCCCCCGCATCAATGGGGTGTTGCCGCGGGTGGGAAAACCGTCGGGCTCGGTGCGTTTTTCCGTGTCGGCGTTCTCTGCTGCTGGGCGGGGTTCCGCGCCGGGGGTGTCGGTGCCGGTTTTCCAGCGTTTTGTGGCATAGATCCCCGCGAAGACGAGGCAGCAGCCCGCGAGAGTGATGAGAAACACGCGATCGGTGAAAAGGGTTCGGATGAGGTGTTTCAAAAAGTCTCTCAACATGTCTCTACTTCTCTTTTATTATGGTTAGAAGCGGCGGATATTGTGCCTTCCTCTTCCGGTTCGGGAGGTTGTGTAGAAGAAAAACTATCCCATCCCGCTTTGATGCCCTGCCATAAGCTTACGATATCAGCGAGTGAAACTGCGATCTGATTGCGGAAAAATACCGCTTGTTCTATCGTTTGTCCAGAAAAATTGCTCACTTTTTGAACTAATTCATTAAGTTCTTGAATGCTTTGGTTCAGAACACTACTTATTTCTTGGATATTATGTACGGTGGGTTGAATTTCGGACTCGCTAATCCCTTGTAAGGAAGCCGTCAACCCGTTCAGGTTTTGAAGTAGTTCCGGTAGTTCTTTATTCACCTCTTTTACTGTCCTATCTACGTCAGTAATCAACTCTCCTACCTCTTGGTTAACGATATTTTCTGTGGAGTTCAGCGTATTTCGGATGCTGTTTAATGAGTTTCGGAGGCTCCCTACAGCAGCGCACATGTACCCCGCGAGAGCTGTGAGGGCAATTAGGAAAATACCGAGGCTGAATTTCCAAAAAAGTGAAGCAATCAAACTCCAATCCATAATTTCTCCTTTGGGCATTGTAACTGCCGCTTCCGATAAGCGGCTTTTCAAACACAATTTTTACTTTACAGAGATATTACCTGCAAGTTTAAGCTGTGAGTTGTTTCCCGACGATTTCGTTGGTTTTGGCAATTGCTGCATTCACTTTGCTGGGGTTCTTGCCTCCGCCTTGTGCGAGTTCTGGACGGCCCCCGCCGCGACCGTCTGCGAGTTGGGTGAGTTCGGAAATGATTTTGCCAGCATGCAAATCACGATTTTTCACCAAGTCTGGGGTTACACCAACCACAAAAGCGACTTCGTTTCCCGACACAGCGGCAAGCGCGACAACACCAGATTCTAAGCGGGTTTTGAGTTCATCAACGAGTTGTCGCAACCCGTTCCTATCCGCGCCCGTTACGACGGATGCGACCACTTGCACATCTACGACACGTGTGGCACCTTCAACCAAGGTGCTGACGTTGGCAAGAGCATGCTGACTTTTAAGTTGTTGAAGTTGCTGCTCCAGGATTCGTTGTTCTTCAAGCAGTCGTTCGATCCGTTCAGGCAGAGCAGTTTTGGGTGTTTTCAGCAGATTCGCCACATTGGCGAGGAGCGTGGTATCTTCTTGAACCGTTGTTACCGCTGAGGTGCCTGTCAGTGCCTCAACGCGTCGGACCCCTGCAGCGATGCTACTTTCGCTCATGAGCTTCACGAAACCGAGTTCACCCGTTGCATCAACGTGGGTGCCACCACAGAGTTCAACGCTATAGGTACCGGCTTGTACGACACGGACAACATCACCGTACTTATCACCGAAGAAGGCTAAAGCCCCTTTCGATTTCGCCTCATCCAACGGCATTTCACCGATAGACAGGGCATCGTTTCCACGGATTTTGTCGTTGACAAATTCCTCAATATCTCGTAATTGTTCCGGTGAGACAGATTCGTAGTGTGAAAAATCAAACCGCAACCTACCGGCTTCAACGAGCGAACCTGCTTGCGCGACATGTGTTCCGAGTACTTCCCGCAATCCACTGTGTAGAAGGTGCGTTGCTGTATGGCTCACAGCGACAGCGTTTCGGTGTTCGATATCTATTTGCGCGTGCACCGTAGTATATGGTGTGATTTCACCCTCAAGGACTTTACACTTATGAACAGCTAAGTCTGCTGAAGGTTTGAGTGTGTCTGCTACAGCCAACCTTGCCTTGCCATTCTCAAGTGTGCCGATATCGCCAACTTGTCCACCCGATTCACCGTAAAAAGGTGTTCGGTTCAACAGGACAAGCACCTCATCGCCCTGTTGCGCGCTGGCTACAGATTCCGAATCGGCGATTAAAGCCACGACCTCTGCATCAATGTTATTTTGCGTATAGCCGACGAATTCGGTTTCGCCATGCTCTTTAAGGACTTCGGCATAGATGGAAATATCTTCGTCTTTAGTACCACCTCTGGTTTCCCATGCCTCCCGTCCGCGCGCACGTTGCTCCTCCATACTCTGTTCAAAACCCATATTGTCAACCGTGAGCCCACGTTCACGTGCAAGCATCTGCGTCAAATCAAGGGGAAAGCCAAAAGTATCGTACAACTCAAATGCCCGCTTTCCGTCAATCTGTGTCTTGTTCTGCTCCTGGAGCGTGTCAAATGAGCGATCAAGGAGTTCCAAACCGCGTTCGATGGTTTGATGGAAGCGATGCTCTTCACCCTGAATCGTGCGAGTGATGAACTCACGGCGCTGTAGAACATCGGGAAATACATCACCCAGCAATTCGATGACGTTATCAACCAGCCGGTAGATGAACGCTTCGTTCATCTCTAATTTCTTACCGTAAAGCACAGCCCGTCTCAAAATCCTGCGGATGACATAGCCTCGCCCTTCGTTGGATGGCATGACACCATCGCCGATGGCAAAAGTCAAACATCGGATATGGTCAGCGATAACTCGGTGTGGTAATCCGCGTTCATCATCGAAATAGGCGGAGTCTGTCATATCAGCGATGGTCGTTAAGAGTGATGTGAACAGATCCGTCTTGTAGTTTGAATCGACCCCTTGCAATATGGAGGTAATCCGCTCGAACCCCATGCCAGTATCTACATGTGTTGCTGGTAAAGGCTCAAGCGTTCCGCTTTCGTTGCGGTTGTACTGAATGAACACGAGATTCCAGAATTCTCTGAAGCGATCGCTCGTATTGGGACCTGCGTCTGGGTCATTTTCGGTTTCAGGATAGGCTTCCACACCCATGTCAACAAAAAGTTCGCTGCACGGACCACAAGGACCCGTTTCACCCATTTCCCAAAAGTTATCCTTATCGCAACGGCGGATGCGCGAAAGCGGGAGGTCTGTCTCTTGGAGCCAGAGTTTTTCTGCTTCGTCGTCTTCAAGATAGACTGTCGCCCAGAGACGCTCCTTCGGAATCTGCCAAAGTTCGATCACCAATTCCCACGCAAAAGCGATGGCTTCTTGCTTGTAATAATCGCCGAATGACCAGTTTCCGAGCATTTCAAAGAAAGTGTGGTGGCTTGGTGAATAACCGACCTCTTCGAGATCGTTGTGTTTGCCACTGACCCGTAGACATTTTTGTGTATCAACGGCGCGTGTGTACTCCCGCTGTCCAATACCGAGAAACACATCCTTGAATTGGTTCATACCTGCATTGGTGAACAACAGCGTCGGGTCATCTGCTGGTATCAGGGACGCACTCGGCACAATAGCATGCCCGTGCTTACGAAAGTATTCTAAGAAACTGGCTCTAATTTCATCTGATGTCATGTTAGGTTCGCTCCTACGTTATCCTGTTCCTATTATAGTCTATTTGTTACAGAGAAGTCAAGACAAAAACGGATGCAAAAATCTGTTTGGAAACCTTGATATAATGTGCTGATGGATTAGAAAATCTCTTGGAGTACGTGCCGCACCGTTTCTGATGCGAACCCACGTCGTGCTAAAAACCCGTGTAATCGACGTTTCGCGACATGAATGGGGAGACGTTCATACTGCTTCGCCCGTTTTTTAGCAATCTGGAGTGCGATTTTCATTTCGTCTTCAGTTTCTACGTTTGCCACGACCTGTTCTGCTGTTTCTCGGTCGATGCCCTTGTCGACAAGTTCGTTCTTAAGCAACGTTTTTCCACGTGGATTAGATTTTTGCCTACGAGTTATCCAATTTTCTGCATACTTCTTGTCACGAATATGTCCGGAGTGAATCAATTCCTCAATAACTGTTTCAATTGCTTTGGTTGAGAAGCTTTCTCGCTCAAGCCGCTGTTCCATCTCATTCTTGGTATAAATTTTAGGCTTTCCTGTAAATCGAGGTCCCTCTGACCCTTCTCTTGCGGTGTTATCCTTCTCTTCACGGAATAGCTTGAGCGCGTAGTTCTTCGCACGCATCACTTCATCAGCCGCAATTATCTTTTCAATGGTCTCAGCTTGAATTTCTAAACCAATGCGCAATCCGAATTTTTCAACCAGAGATGTATGAAGCACAACAAATGGAGTGCCATTCAAAAAGAGTTGTTGGTGTAAAGGCAATTCAGGAACTGCCTGAATGCTGGTAATTTTCTGCTTCATGTTTATTAGAAAATCGCCCTGCGAAGGATATGGTGTAACAGCGAGCGCGAGGTTTAAAGACAGGTGTATGGCAACCTATATGACTGAGACCTCGCGCTTGAAAAGAATGTATTCGCTGTGACAAAAGGCGGTAACGTTTATTCGCTACCGTTGCTACCTGCCCAGAGCGCACCCCGTTGCAGGAGTGTTCCAAACATCTCATGCTGACACGCTGCAGCGTCGTGACCGAGTGCAAGATAAAATACTTTGCCTTCACCCCAATTTTTAGTCCACGCGACCGGCACGGCATCGCCTTTCCAGAGTGCTGATGCGAGTACGTGGTTCCGGGGATCGTAATCGAGGATATACTGCTCGTCCGTCACGACAAACTCGTCAAGCCCCTCTGTGATTTCGTGCTCAGTATCGACAATACTCACTTGATAATCGCGGTAGCGCGGATGTGTAACGAAATAACCACCTACCATTGAACGGTACTCTGGACACTCACGGAACGAATCTGCGGCTGAATGGACACCGACGTATCCTTTGCCTGAAGCGACGTGGTTGAGCAAACCGTTTTTCTGTGCGTCCGAAATCTCGCCAACTGTGTAATAGAAAACAATGAGATCATACGAATCTAAATTCGGTGAAACGAGAGCATCCAAGTCTTCCTCGACTCTGGTAATCTCAAATTCATCTCGCTGTGAGAGCACCTTTACAATTTCATCACTACAGCCTTTCCAGTCATGGATGGCTCCGCCTGCAAAGACGAGTGTGTTAATTTTTGCCATCAGTTAGCCTCCTTACTATATGATAGTGCTATTATATCACGCGGGCAGAAATACAAGCAACTTTTAATGTCAATAGGACTTACGCAGACCGCTCTTTTGTAGCATAACCTGTTAGGTTGTGCCAGGGGACCGTGTGTGTTTTGCTAGTTCGCCTGCTCAGAGACCGTGTTGTTGTCAAAATTGCGTAAGTCATGTGTCAATTAATTCTGAAATCTACCATAGTTATTGGTGTTCATAGAAATCTGAAACCACCACCCTACTTTGCGTGAAGATATCTCTTAACGCAAGTTGCCAGTTCTGTAGTATAGGAAACCGTGTGTTTCCTGGGCATAAATGTGCACAAACGGAAAGTGAACACCACAAAAACCCGCGGATCCTCAACGACTCCCAATGAAATGGTCTCTATCGTTGTAGCATAACCTGTTAGGTTGTGCATCTTCGGGCACAGGCTGACAGCCTATGCTACGAACTATGCTACGAAATACTGCGGATCCTAAGCGTTTTCACTGAAACATCGCAGATGCCTCTCTAAAATTGTGTCCGTAGCAACTTGGGTTATTTTATGATATAATCATCAGATGTGAGAAGAATTCACTATTTATTGGTCACTGCCAGCAATCTTTACCAGAAAGGGATCTACATGTCAAAGAAAATTGCCATATTCCCTGCCAGTTTCGATCCCGTCACGAACGGACACGTCGACCTCATTGATCGGATTTGCACCCTTAGTGTCTTTGATGAGCTCATCGTTGCAATTGGTGTGAATCCCGCCAAACCCGCCCGTTTCACGCTTGAGGAACGCACCCAAATGCTTGAGACTGTTATTGAACCGTATCCGCAAGCCTCCATTGATGGATACACCGGATTAACGGTGCATTACGCACAGGTACGTGGTGCTTGTTCCATTATCCGTGGACTACGCGAAATCTCCGATTTTGAATGGGAGTTCAAGATGGCTCGGATGAATCAACAGATCGCCCCCGACATTGATACCCTATTTATGATGGCAAATACACAATACGCGCATATCAGTTCAACACTCGTGATGGAGGTAGTGCAGATGGCACAACGGAGGGTAAGTGAGGAGAAATTACAGGAGATGGTGCCTGCAGTGGTAATTGAATTTATCAAGAAGAAATATGATGTGCTCTAAATAATGGCCGGTCGTCGGTTCCGCAGGTATTATAACCTAAGTTGCCAGTTCTGTAGCATTACCTGTTAGGGTGTGTAACTTCGCACAGAAAACCACACGGAACACACCCAATTTTTCCCAAAAATGAAGGAGTCTCACTGAAACAGGGTGTTCGTGGATCTGACATCATATAGGTAGCAACTTGGGTTAACTAAGGTTTCAATACACGCGCATCACCAAATTTATCGACTAAGTAAGCGATCCCCTCAGCTTCAGCTATACCTAAAACCACCCTGGCTTTTCCATCAGGAGCGAAAAGTGATAAGACCCCACCTCCCTCATTCACCATGAGAGAAGCACCGGTTTTCTCCTTTGACCCCTGAGTTGTCACAACGCCATTGCCCTCCGCAACCAAAAGAGAGGCGACACCTACTCCCTTTGGACCATAAGTTATCACCCGTCCACCATTTCTGTCCCAAGAGATATGAACTCGAGGGGCCATACCATCATCCATTACCCTTATATCCTTACGGACGATTAATTCTCCAACGGTCAGTTTATCAATCGTTTCATACCCAAATTGTGCTTCTGTTCTATTGTTCGTGTTACCGAACATAAAACCAGCGAAGGTCAACAATCCCCCTAAAAGCATATATTTCAACTTTTCACACAATCTAAACTTCATTGAATTCTCCTCGTTAAAAAATTCGTGAAATTAAGGGAATTATAGCGTAGTGAATGACCTATGTCAATGGTTTGGGTCTTCTTCAAACCTTCAATAGTCGAAAGTTGGACTTGTGTCAATCTACCACCGGTGCCTTCCTCAATTAAAATCGATTATCAAGGCTCAAGCTTACATTGAAACCCGGGGAATTTACACCGGAGCCGTGCTGACGGTATCGCCTATCCAGTAGATTATCAAGTGAGAGTGTCAAACGTGTGTAATCAAAAAGCTTAACTCCACCGCGGATGTTGAACGTCCACCAACCGGGTGTCCCAGCGTCTATCGCGGTGCCATTAGCATCAAATTTAACTTCCGCCGGATCGCGCGTTGATCCTTGGATCCGTGGATCGCGGATATCGCTTCGGTTCAGCCTTCTTTGCTCGGCTGCGCCGCGCACAAAGAACGTCACCCAATACTGGGTATTCAACGGTTCCCACTGGACCCCGACGATGCCGTTCAAGGGCGGCTCTCTACGAATGCGTTCTTCCCAAGGCTTCTTCCCATCCTGATTCGGGGATTCTCCACCAATTGTGAGGACTTGCCCGTGTAGCAATGCTACATTACCAAAAACTGACAACGTGGATTGAATCGGAACACGTCCAGCAAATTCAACGCCTTGAAGCTGCGCCTTATCGATGTTATCAAACACGAGTATGTCAATATTCGGATACTCTCTGATGAGGTCTTTATGGAGTTGAGGTATCTTTTGACCTTCGTATGCCTCTTGAACAGGTTTGCGTCCAACTAAATCACTAACCCGACTGTAGAACAGTGTTAAAGCACCACGGAAGTAGGAATGTTTCGCCTTGAGACCCGCTTCAACTGTCCACGAGGTTTCCGGTCTAAGGTCGGGACTCGGTGCTGTGACACCCTCATTGGTGACTTCCACTGCTGTTGTATCGTTCAACGAAGGGGCACGAAACGCTGTCCCGAAGGTACTGACAAAGTTCAGGTACTCTGTCAAACCGACCACCACGCCGGTACTGCCTGTCAAACTGCTGTCGAATACACTGAACGCATCAAAAGCCGGATCTCGGATGGAGAGGTCAGCATTGGTTTGATAAAACGTGGCGCGTCCGCCGAATGTGAGTTCGACACGGTCGTGTACTGTAATTTCATCTTGAAGGTACAAACTTGCATCCCAGAACTGAGAACCGTTAATGAAGCGTCCCTTTTTCTCGTCAACATCTTCTGTGCCTTCATCGGTTTTGACGGTCCGACTCTGTATCGTATCGAAATAGAACTCAGCCCCGCCGACCAAACGTTGACGAGGGAGGATTGAGCTGACGGCTTGTGCACTCAAACCGATGGTGTTCACAGTGTCATATCTCTGCCGTCGAGCTGTTGCTCCGCGTACCACCTCGTTTCGTCCCTCTTTTTGTCTATGATAAGAGGTTGTTAGGCGGAACCTGTCGATGGATGCTTCTACCGGGGTAACTATATAGTTCGCATAGACGAGATCCCGATTTTGCGGTTCAAAAAAGAACTCGGCAAACTCTTGGGGGGCAATTTTATCATACCGCGGTGTTTGCGGTTGCCGCCACATCTGGTAAGCAACGTTGATATCGCTTGTATCGTTGAGTTGATACCCAAATTTTGCGTTAGCATCGTAGGCTTGCCAACCCAGAGGGCCCTCACTGTCAATGAGCCACTTGTCAGGGATGTTATCCTTTGCTATCGCACTGACTTCATCGTACGCATAGAGTTCCACACCCTTTGGCATTTCGTCCACGATTTCATACTTCCGATTTTTGTAGTGAAGGTCGTACCCACTGCCAGAGTTTATATCTCCGTAGAATCGCACACCACCACCTGCAATAAATCCAAACCGACCTTGGTTTCCTGTTAACTCCACCCGACCGAGTCGTTCCTGTGTGGCAGATGAATAGCGAGCCATGACTCGTGGTCGTATGGCTAAGGTTTTTTGTGATGGATCAATTGGAACTGCTTTCGTAAAGAAACTAACAACACCGCCCATCGCACCGCTTCCATACAGCATGGAATTTGAACCGAGTAACACCTCTGCGCGATCCAACATCTCTGGAGCGATGGTTGCGGTATATTGATTTGGTCCCGAACGAAATGTTGAATTATTGAGACGGACCCAATCAACCTGTACTGAGCTATGGTAACCGGTTAAACTCCGAAGCATGGGAGATCCTTGTCCGACTGTCGTTTCTTGAGCGATGACACCAACAGTATCACGAAGTAGGTTGGAGGCATGCTCCGCATTGGTCCGTTCCAATTGCTTTAGGTCCAAAACAGTAATGGAGTTAGGCGTTTTGAAAGGTTCTTTCTCGGCTCGTGTGGCAGTAACCGTCACCTCTTCCACTTCTCGGACTTCTTGGTCATCATGTCCATCCGCGTATACATGTGGAAACCAACTTACTAACGCACCTAAACTTAGCGTAAGAAAAAAATAAAACGATTTGTTCATGATAGCGGTATCCTGTGAGTTTTACTCTATTGTGTATCGTTCAGGTGCTTGATGTTATCTGCAACCTGTGCTTTAACTGATTGCTTATTGCAAACCGTATGCCACCCACAATTCAACATGAAATTAGTGGATTTTGACGCTTTTTCTACCATAATTTGTCCTATGGTGTTCATTTGTTGAACACTCTATTTATTGTCCTTCAGCGGCTGCACAAGCGAATTTAAGAAACGGCCTCAAAAGTTTAACGCACCATGTTTCTCCGCAAGGTATCATTAAAAACTTGAATTTTGTTAAAGATTGTGATAGGTTAAGCGTCAAGATGAATAGGCAAGCGATACCATGTCACAAATGCGAACGTGGTGGAGAACTGCCTATGAGGTTATAGTGAGAAAATAATTAAGAAGCCTGTTCGATTCAAAAAATGATGTACAGGATGATCGGAAGCCTGTCCAAAACATAGCAGAAAACAGACCAGGAGGCAAGAAATTAAAATATGTCAAAACAGAAATTAAACTTCGCGTTCATCGGATGTGGCGGCAATGCACGGGGACATGGACGCAGTGTTTCAAGCGTCGAAGGTGTAGAGATTGTTGCTCTTGCCGATCCAAGTGAAGCGTCGCTTGATGCGTTCAAAGAGACCGTCGGTTTAGACAATTCACTTCCGACTTACACAGACCACGTTGAGATGTTAAATACTGTCCAGCCGGATGCTGTCGTTATCAGTTCACCGCACGGTCTCCACTTCCAGCATATCATGGATGCCTTTAATGCAGGATGCCACGTCCATACCGAGAAACCGATGGTCTGCACGGTAGATCACGCGAAGCAGGTGATCGCAAAGGCAGAAGAGACCGGTCTGCACCTCATGATAGGTTATCAACGGCATTTGAGTCCTACCTATCAATACTGTCGCCAAGTGGTCCAGAGTGGGGAATTGGGGCGCGTTAATTTTGTCGCCGCACATCAATCGCAGAATTGGTATCGGAATCAGCAGGGCAAATGGCGGCAGGATCCATTCCTTGGGGGTGGCGGCCAACTGAATGACTCAGGGAGTCACCTGATTGATATTCTCCTCTGGGTATTAGAGGCGAGTCCCGATACTGTCTTCGCGATGATAGACAATTTGGACATTCAGGTAGATGTACTTACAGCGATGTCAATTAAGTTTGATACCGGTGCTTTGTGCAATATCAGCATTGTTGGACATGCTTATGGTGGCGTTCGAGAAGCTTTTTCTGTCTGGTTGGAGGAGGGCGCGCTCCATCTCCGTGAAGGGCAACTCTATCGTCAAGAACAGGATGGGACCTCAGAACTTGTTGACACATCTGAAATGCCAGAGCAAGCGAACAAAGACGTTGCCTTTATTGAGCTTATCCGCGGCGAACGGACAGAGAATCCGATCGGTGTCGAGAATGGTCTACGAGTCATTCAATTGACCGAAGCTGCATGGCAATCTGCTGAACTCGGCAAACCCGTCAAAGTTGATTTGAGTTGAGTATTTGGGGCAGTGCAATAGTTGTCAGTTTGTAGCAGAACCTGTTCGGTTGTGCAGCTTAAGCACGCAGACTCACGGTTTCCTACGCTACGAGATGCCTCCGAATTCAGTGAAAAATGGGACAGGATGCCTAAAATCTTGTGAGTAGCAGCTTGCGTTAAGAATAAGATTTACTTTTTAGGACTCTCCGTTCTACGCTTAGCGAAAGATTGAAAATGCTTGATGTCCGGAATCTTTGCAAATCCTTTGACAAGAAGCCAGTTCTTACGGAACTTACGTTTCAGGTGGCAACCGGAGAGTGCCTCATCCTACTCGGTAAAAATGGTTCAGGTAAAACGATCCTACTCAATATATTAGCGACCTTGATCGAGCCGACATCAGGGAGTGTTTCTATTGATGGGATTGATGCATTTGCGAACTTGAAGCAGGTGCGTCCAAGCATCGGGTATATCCCCGTTGCGTTTGAAGGGTATCCTGAGTTGTCCGTTGCAAATTACCTCAATTTTTTCGCTGCTGCGTACAAATTGGAGAAGCGAGGGCGCGTGGAAGCAATCAATGCAGTAGTTGAATTAATGGACATCCAGCACCTACGTGAGATTAAAATTAGCGAGTTGTCAACTGGGGAACGGCATCGACTTTTATTCGCCAAAACCTTTCTACATGAGCCGCAATTGTGGTTGCTCGATGAACCCTTCACACCGCTCGATCCGGTTGGGCAGGTCGAGATGATAGAGTTCCTTGGTGAACTTCAAGCCATGGGAAAAACTGTCGTAGTCGCTACCAATCGTCTTGAGGATGTCCGGCGGTTGTGTTGTTCTGACTCTCACGTCGAAAACCTCGTTGGAATCTTGGACAACGGTCAATTCGCTGCCTTCAACACATTTGGCAAGTTGCAGCGAGAAGTTAGAGAAGACGGTAGCACAGAAGGGCCTGTGTCAAATTGGTTAAGTGAGCTTTTCCCACAGGCATAGGTTTCCTACAGATCACTTTTCGGATCAGCAAGGTAAAATTAAAAATCTGGAGGTGAGAAAACATAATGTCAGATATCGGAAAATTCTTTCAAGAAAACGGATACTATTTCGCGAAAGCGGTCTATTCGTCCGAAGAAATCAAGGTGATGGAAAGCGACTTTGATCGGGTGGTGGATCAACTCCTTAAAAGCGATGAAAACGTCAACGCTCGCTGGAAAGGCAGATTGACAGATGCCCTTGATGGGGGTGAATCTATTATCATCCATACCCACAATATCCAGAGTTTCTCTGGGGTCTGGATGCAGGCATTTTTGCATGAGAAGTTTCTGGATGTTACCGAATCCATTCTCGGACCGGATATTATGCTTCATCATTCCAAACTCTTTTGCAAACCTCCGGAGCAAGGTGCTCCTTTCCCGATGCATCAAGATTGGCAGTACTTTCCCTCTGTCAAAGACACCATGATAGCCGCTATCATCTATGTCTCGGACGCTGCCGATGAAATGGGGTGTGTTCGTGTCTATCCGGGTTCCCACAAGGCGTTGGGACGCACCGATGGTATGATGGGAAGCGGAAAGAACGTTGAAGTTACCGATAGATACCCTATCGAGGAAGCCACCGTTTTAGAAGCGGAACCCGGAGATGTACTTTTCTTTAGTTACTTCACACTGCATGGTTCCATGCCGAACCGCTCAAACCGGACACGAAAGAGCGTCCTTGTTCAGATGTTTGCCGGGGACGATGAGATCGAAGCCGAGAATCGCCACACCAATGTCCAACTGGTGCTTCGTGGCTGGAACCATCTCGCAACCCGTTCTTCTGTAGGGCAGATTGGATAAATCAAGAGTACTTTGCTCTACTTGGTTATTGGGGTGATCAACTGTTTATAGGGCTTTAACTATTGGCACGTCATCCACATTTTTTAAGGAAGTCCGGGTTGATAGTTAAGCAAAATCACGGGATTGCGTGAGTCCTATTGGAAAAACGAAACATAGCCCGTAATGAAATGGAGGGCGGATCTACGGAATGGCACTTCACATTCCAAATCCGATCTGACCGAACCGCAAGGAAAATTAAAAAGATGATTAGAGTCGCAAAGATGAGTATGGCACATGTCCACGCCGGTGGTTATGCCCGCAAAATCAACGAAAACCCTGAAACTGAACTCGTTGCTGTCTGGGACGAAGAGGAATACGGAGGAAGAGCAGCAGCAGAGCAATACGAAGTGCCTTTCTACACCGATCTCGCCGAAGTTCTCAGCCGCGACGATGTAGACGCAGTCGCAGTTGATGCGATCACATCCGACCATCCGCGTGTCATGATTGCCGCCGCTGAAGCTGGGAAACATATCTTCACTGAAAAAGCACTCGCAATTACCGTCGCCGAATGCGATCCAATTATTGATGCCGTTGAGAAGGCGGGTATAAAATTCATGATTTCGCTGCCTTCCCGAGCAAACCCTGAAATCATATTTGCGAAAAGGGTGATTGACGATGGACTGCTTGGGGACATTACGTTCGGTAGAGGACGGATCGCACATTCTGCTGCACTGGATAGTTGGTTCAGCGGCACGAGCGCATGGTTCGCAGATCCAGTCCGTGCCGGTGGCGGTGCCCTTTTCGACTTGGGGTGTCACCGTGTTGATGTTATCCGATGGTTGATGGATGAGCCGAAGAGTGCTATCGCTAAGATTAACAACTTCACTGGCAACTTCCCGATTGATGACAACAGCGTTTCGGTCGTTGAGTTTGCGAACAAGGCACTCGGTGTGATTGATGTGGCGTGGACACACCGTTCGGGTCCGAACATGCTTGAAATTTACGGCACGGAGGGTTCATTCGCGGCAGGACACGGCGAGATGCATTTTGAAACCCGCAAACTCTCTGATGAGGAGAAAGCGGAATACATCGCTAATGCTCCCGCTGCACCACCTGAACCGATGCAACAGTGGATTAACGCTATCCTTCGCGATGAACCGATGACGATTACCATCCAAGATGGACGTAATCTTACGGAACTGATGCAAGCGTTCTATATTTCCTCTGAACACGGACAGTCAGTTGATTTCCCACTTTAGGAGTTAACCCAAGTTGCTACGGACACGTTTTTAGGAAACCCATAGATGCCGTTTTTCAACGAAAATCCTTCAGTATTTGGCTGTTTTTGTAGCATAGGTTGTTGGTTTCCTGTGGACATTTATGCACAACCTAACAGGCTATGCTACGAGGTAGCAACTTAGGTTAGTAGTGATCGGTTTTCAATTGCCTCGCAGTGAGCGTTGTTGGTTAAGCAGGTTGTGATACCCAAAATTCTAGTGTGGCTGCATCACCCCAAACTGTAGCCTGCAACAACTTCACCAAACCGCAAGGAAAATTTAAAAAATGCAAGATTACCAACCTATTTCACTTTCCGATTTGTGTAATGTAGGGACAGAAATTATTGGGGCGGACGCAACGCCGAACCTTGGCGAACAAACGTTCCATGGACTCCCTTTCCACATCGCCGAAGGTAAGAAGTGTTTTTTAGGATTCGGCGAAGGTGTCAACACGGATTCCCTTCAAGTCACCATCAATTCCGCGCCAAAGCGGATTATCTTTGTCCATCGCCTGCTTGAGTCGCGCATTCCTGAAGGTGAGCCGATCGCCAGACTGATTGCCAATTACATTTTCCGTTACGGCGACGGTGAAGCGATCAGCGTCCCAATTCGAGAACGGTTTGAAATCGGCAGTGTGCCGCAGGGCTGGGGACAACAAACATTCCTTGCTATACCTGATCAAAAGGAGAGTTTATCGCCACGCCACGAGGGACCTTGGGGATCCGCTGGCAACCGACAAACAGAAGTGTCCCAAGGGACACCGCGCGACTACTATTTGTGGGTGTGGAAGAATCCGAGAGATGGCGTTGAAGTCGCTTCAATCGAAATTCAACCGCAAGAACGACGTTTTATTGTTGCGGCAATCACACTCGGTTACCTCGACGAGAGTCCGATACCTCGTCATCCTCGCCGCGAGGTCAAGATCACACTTCCTCAATCTGAGGATGCCGATAAACCCTTTGATATGGAAGTCAATGTTGACCGTGGCGTTGCAACCTATCCTTATCCGTTGCCGGAGAACGCGCCCGATACCTTTATCAATGACGATTTCAAAGGTTGGGGAGAATCCCAAAACAACAAAAGCAGTCCTGCTTACGTTGAAGTATCTGCTACGCCCTCTGCAAGTGTTGAAGTCAAAAATCAAGGTGAGACGCTCGGTACTGTTAGTTGGGGAGATGTCGAGGAAAAAGGGGTCGTGCAACCGAATGAACGGGTTAAGGTAGAAGTCATCGACTCCGGCAGAAACTGGGTGCATACCACCGTGATTGACGAGGATACAAACAGACCGGTGCCGTGTCGAATCCATTTCCGTTCCCCACACGGAGTGCCGTATGCACCACATGGTCACCATGCCCACGTCAATTCAAACATGGGCACATGGCACGTAGATGTCGGCGGTGATGTCCGGTTAGGGCAGATTAGTTACGCTTACATTGACGGTACTTGCCAAGGATGGCTTCCTCGCGGAGAGGTCATCGTTGATGTTGCCCGCGGCTTTGAATACACACCGCTGCGAACTACGGTCAACATAAAACCGGGGCAACGTGAATTGACGCTTCGGTTGAAGCGATGGTGCGATATGAATGCCGAACGTTATTTCAGCGGCGATACGCACGTTCATTTCCTCTCTACGCAGGGAGCACATACCGAAGCACAAGGCGAAGATCTCGGCGTGGTCAACCTTCTTCTCTCGCAGTGGGGACACCTCTTTACGAATACGGAGGAGTTCATCGGAAGACCTACAACGTCGGCCGATGGACGGAGCATTGTCTATGCGACACAAGAGAACCGCCAGCACCTCCTCGGTCATCTCACGTTGCTCGGTTTAAAGGAACAGGTCGCGCCGTGGTGTTCAGATGGTCCTGGGGAAGCCGAGCTCGGTGGAAATATGGAGGTCACGCTTTCACACTGGGCGGATGCCTGCCACGCCCAGGGCGGTACCGTCGTATTGCCACACATCCCAAATCCGAATTGTGAACCAGCAACGCTTATCGCTACCGGGCGAGTTGATGCTGTTGAGTACCTCACCAATGCGATGTATGGACACCTTGAGTACTACCGCTATCTCAACTGCGGCTATAAATTGCCACTCGTTGGGGGGACGGATAAGATGAGTAGTGATGTCCCCGTAGGCGTTTATCGCACCTACGTTCACATTCCAGACAACGAGGAATTCAATTACGATAACTGGTGCAAATACATGAGTGCTGGCAATACCTTCCTCAGCGGCGGTCCTATGATCCGACTTACCGTTGATGGACAACCGATAGGGAGTACGATTAACCTGCCAGGTAACGGCGGCACTGTTGAAGTCGAAGCATCCGCGGATTCCATCTTCCCTATCCATACCTTGCAAATTCTTCAGGCGGGACACGTCGTTGCTTCAACTGAAGACAAAGACGGTAAAGCACATCTACACCTGAAAGCACATCTAAAAGTGGACAAGCATTCGTGGATTGCGGCACGGTGCGGCGGACCAAACTATGCCCAAGCAATTCCACACCACGATGGATGGGGACGCGGCATCATTGCCCATACCTCCCCCATTTATATCGCAGTTGGCGGCGAGTGGTGGATGTTTGACCCGGAAACGGCGAACTATATGCTGACCTTGATTGAGGGAGGGTTATCCTATATTCAAGAAACAGCGCGCCACCATGAACCCGGCACTGTTACACATCACCACGGTGAGGATGACCATTTAGAATTCCTTTCTCGTCCGTTCCAAGAGGCACGAGAGGCAATTCATCGTCGAATGCACCAATTGGGAATTCCGCATTAACATTTTTCCCGAAGTATGGAACTATTTCTTAACCCAAGTTGCTACCTCTATGATTTCAGATACACGAACACCCTTTTTCATTGAGACTCCTTTATTTTTGCGAAAAAATGGGTGTATTTCCTGCCTTTTTCGGCATGAAGATCCACAGGAAATCAACAGTCTCCTATGCTACAAACGTGGCAGCTTGGGTTATTTCTTAAACGACAACAAGGTTTGTTATATTCGCTACCTATGTCCTCATGAGAAGCGAGCCCTGGCCATTAGCGAAGAGCATTAGCAACCAACAACAGCGGTTGCGGACTTTCATCGGAAACCGTGAAGTCCCAAATCAGTTCGATGAACCGCAAGGAAAAATAAAAAATGCCAAAAGAATTAGTAGCAATTGCCCCTCGGCAACCCGTCTTAAGGGAATATGAAGACGGTCCCGTCCCTGCAGACAGCGTCCGGGTTCAAGTCGAATTCGGCGCACCAAAACGTGGCACTGAACTGACAGCGTACTACGGATACAACAACCCAAATTTTCCACTGGGACTTGGGAATATGTGCGTCGGAAAAATCGTTGAGATCGGGGACGACGTTGAAGGTTTCGAGATCGGAGAGCGCGTCACCAGCCACGGGCACCTCAAGGAGACGCACACATGGCGCGCAGGCAGTATTCTCAAAATGCCTGACCAGATGACGTGGAAGGAAGCAGTCTGCTACGATCCAGCGCATTTTGCGATGTCCGCGATTCGTGATGGAAAAGTGCGCGTCGGTGAGCGGGTTGCTGTCTTTGGGCTTGGTGCGATTGGACTGATGACGGTGCAGATGGCGCGGATCGCAGGGGCTGATTTTGTTGCTGCCGTAGACCCAATTGAGAGACGACGGAGAGTCGCTGAGAAGACGGGAGCGGAACTCGTCATTGATCCGACTGCCTCCAATGTTGGTGAGGTGCTCAAAGAAGCAACAGGTGGACTCGGCGTTGATGTGGCTGTGGAAACCAGTGCCATCTACGAAGCTCTCGATGATGCTCTCCGGAGCGTCACTTTTGAGGGAACTATCGTCTATGCTGGTAGGGCAAAGGCGTGTACGGGTGGGCTTGACCTCGGTGCTGTCGCACACGTCAATATTCCGAACATAATCTTTGCACGCGCCAACAGCGATCCGAACCGTGATCATCCGCGTTGGAATTTCAAACGTATTGTTGATACATGTTGGAAGTGGCTCGCTGAAGGACGATTTGAATGTGAGGATGTGGTGGATCCAGTTGTGCCATTTGAAGAGTCAGTCGAAGCCTACATAGAGATGGACAACCATCCTGAACGGAGCGTTAAATTGGGTGTCTCCTTCGGTTAGGTTTAACCTAAGTTGCCACCTTGTAGCATCACCTGTGAGGTTGTGTCTCTTCGGGCGCAGGAAACCAACGGTCTCCTACGCTACAAATGTGAACTGATTTTCGGATTTTACTATAACCTGAGTTGCTACGTCCGTTGTTCTCGCGGATTTGTGGTAGTGCTGAAGATATAGCCTGCAACAACGGCGCAGGCGGATATACGGGTAGGGACTTCAACATCCAAACCCACCTTACCGAACCGCAAGGAGAAATTAAAAAGCGGATATACGGATAGGGACTTCAATATCTAAAACTGCCTCACCGAACTGCAAGGAAAAATTAAAAAATGGCAATCAAAAAAATGCCGAGTACCATCACCATACCGGCGATCAAGCGTCGTTTTGTATAGGTTTCTTTTAATGCATATCCACCGAGTAGAACAACGAAAATAACAGAACACTGCCGCACAGCCGTCACATAACTCACCTTTTCTGTCATTAAGGTGTAGAGGATCAGCGAATAGGATACCAACGAGAGTCCGACAATAGCAAGTGTCCGTTTCCATTCCGTCCGCCCGATCTGTGCAATCCGCTGGTGTGGAAACCGAGCGAGGCAGGACAATCCGTAAAGGACTTGCGAGATACTGTTCTCCATCAAGTAATACGTCACGGCACGCCACATCGGGGCATCCGTTGAATAACGATGAAATTCAGACATCCCTTTTTTGTCTATGAGTGAGTACCCGATGACGCTCGCCAGGGTGGCATACGCCAAGAGGGCATCGGATTGGCGGAGGAAGCGGAAGAACGCTTTGAATTGAATGCGTGCCTCGCGTTGTTGATAGAGCAGTATGGAAGCCATCACACATAGGATACCTATCAAACCTTGCGCGGAGATTCGTTCCTTTAGGAAGAGAAAGGCGAAGAGCGGTAGGAAAGCCGGTGCGGCACGTGCAATGGGATATATGAATGAAATCTCACCAACGGTATAAGCGCGCGTCAAAGACAGTTTATATAACAGATGGACAAAGGCGGAGCCAGCAATATAGACCCATACCGGTTTCGGAACTACCGGTTGCTTAATACCAAAGGCAATAAACGCTATGGCTATGGTGTAAAATCCACACCAGAAAAAAAGGATTCGTGTATCTCTGCTGGATTTGCTGTAGAAATTCCATAAGGCATGGCAAAATGCAGAGAGCAAAATTAAGGCAATTGAAGTAAAAGCCATGGTGCTCCTCGTCATTTGTAGTTACAGGGTCTGTATCTCTTCGTTAGCGACTGTCAGTCATCGATGCTCCGTAATCAGTTAAGAAAATTTTGTTTCGTATTAACTGAAAGATTTTTTTTCGAAAAATCCGCCCTGACTGCTGACGACTATTTCAGGAGGTAATTATGTTCAATAAGTCAAAAAAACACCAGTTTTTTATTTTATTTGGGTTTGTTTTTGGTCTACTTGCCCTCACAGCAACAGTTACGCTCACACAAGAATCGTGGTTTCCTTCCGAATGGGGGGCTGATGATCGACGGGGTGCTGTTAACCGGTTAACACCAGAGAAAGTATTGGAAGCCGTGAGTTTGATTAAAACGGGTGAAGTCTTTCAACTTGGTAGAGTTTATGAAAGCGGTATCCCTGTCTTCGGAACGCGGCATTATAGCCTGCGGATTCCAGCGATGTCGGGTCCACTCGGTGAAAACAAAACGACATGGTTTGAAGAAATCTTCAGTGGCGAGATCGGTCAGATTGGCACGCAATTTGACGGACTCGGGCACATCGGTATCGGCGACCTCTACTACAACGGATTGCACCAGCGCGATTTCGCCAAAGCCGAAGGTCTCATGGAACTCGGTGTTGAGAATGTAGGCCCCATTGTGACGCGCGGTGTCCTTATTGATGTCGCTGGTTATAAAGGTGTTGAACACCTCAGTGACAGTTATGAAATTACGCGCGCAGATCTGGAGGGTGCGTTAAAAAAACAGGGCGGTATCCAAATTACTCCCGGCGATGTCGTTATCATCCACACGGGTTGGGGTAAATTCTGGATGACAGATAACGATCGCTACGGGGCAACAGAACCCGGTATCGGACTGGAAGCGGGGCAATACCTCGTCGACCAGAAGATTGTGATGTTGTGTTCCGATAACTGGGGAATTGAGGTCGTCCCGAATCCAGATGAAAAACTCGCGTTTCCGGTGCATCAACTCTTTATTGTCAAACACGGCATTTACAACCTTGAGAACATTATCACGGAAGAGTTAGCGGCGGCGAAGGTTTATGAATTTGCTTTCTGTTTCGCACCGTTGCGCCTCAAAGGTGCGACGGGTTCCCCCGGCAATCCGATCGCCATTCGATAGTTGCTTCTGATGGGGCAGCAGCCTTGCTGTCCCATATTTCTGAGAACTTAACCCAAGTTGCCACCTTGTAGCATAACCTGTTAGGTTGTGCCTCTTCGCATCGAAAATCACACGGAATACACCAAACTTTTCACAAACCTGTTTTTTTTCTCATCTGTATCTGCACAAATCCGTGCAGGTATCTTCCTGTTTGCCCCGTTTCGTGCAGTTATTCCCCACACCAAACCCCCTATATTCGTAATATCTCCTGTTTTTTTATCATTTTCAATTGGCATAGAAATTGCTACCTATCTGTTTATAGGTGTTAGTCGTCGGTTCAGAGGTTTTTGTTATAACAAGGGAAACACCCTCTTTTAACCAATAACCGATAGTGGGACCACCTGTCACACAATCCAAACACTCTTGATATATTAAGTAAGGAGACTGCACTATGTTATCTGACCTTTTCACGAATAGACTTTTTCAGGGCGGACTCGTGTTCTTTGTGCTGTTCGTCGTCGGGGGACTGCTTTACCTCTCCCACGTCAAACGCACCACCGAGAAAGACCTCGCACGCACCAAAGAAGAGATAAAGCAATGGGAAACGAATCAACAACAGCAGACCGAGACGCACAAGCACCCGTCGGTGATATCTCACAAGGCGGACACACACGCAGATGGCACGTGGCACAGCGATGCACACGCGGAAGGCACTCACCCCAACGCAGATGTGTATGACTGGCGAGATGACAGCGAGTTTGATGTGACACCCCTAAAGAGCGATCCCTGGAAGCAACCCTCTCCACAACAGGAAACAACAGATGCCGACGATACCTTTCCCCCACGCGATTGGTATAAAACGGAGGACCCTGAGTTACGTGCGGAATATCTTTACGCCCAACTCATCAAACAGTTCGGAGATACGCCTGAAGTCCAAGCCATTGCGAATTATGAGAAAAAAATCGCCCGTGATATTCCTCGAACACTTGAGGAATATACCGCCTATCTTGAAGCACACTACCATCTTTTCCCGAATAAACACAATAAACAAACGCTCGATAATTTGCGAAAAGTCCTCGCATCCGGGAACAAAATTATCTTTAAATAACAGGAGACTCTTGATGAAAAGCATCTTTTCCTTACTCGCCTGCATCTTCGGCATCTCCTTTCTCCTCGGGTGTGCGGAAACGGACAGCCCCGTCGCACCAGAAACGGACAGCCCCGTCGCACCAGAAACGGACAGTCCCGTCGCACTGGAAACACCCGAAAACGACGGGCCCTTTAACAGACCCACCTCTGGCTATCCAAACGGATGGGTCAAAGTGACAGATGAAGATGTCGAAGAACTTCGGAATCTGGATCCCCCTCCCAACTGGCCCACTCTGGATATTTCTCTCGAACTGAAAAAAAAATATACCCACAACGCACTTCTAAAACAAATTGGAGACATCCCTGCAGTTCGCTACATCATAGAGTTTGAACGGAACCCCGGTTTTGAAATATCACGTGAGATGTACGTAGCTTACTTTGAAGCACACTACCATATTTTCCCAACCGAAAACAATCGCCGTGTTCTTGAAAAAGTCCGAAACATCGAAAATCAGCCACAAACCCTCGAGGAAGATGAATAAAATGGAGTTTTATAGGTGAACATTCTCACCGACTCACCAACAGGATATGCACATCCTGTTTTTTAATTTATTTCTCACAGAAGGAGAACAAAATGTTGAAAAAATCTCTTGGAGGCTTCAGTCTCCTAATGTTTGTCTTTGCATTCGCGACACCTTTGTTGGTTCTCACACCCCCAGCAGCGAGCGATGATAACTACACCTACTCTCAACCTTACACAGCGTATTATCACTGTCCCGATGGCACACTTCTCTATACGGAGACGGGCACCACTTCAAATACAGTGACGCAAAACCATCCTCCTGACGAGATTGTTGAAGAGTATGAGTGCTGGCCAATCTATTATGATTGGGAAGAAGAGAGATGGGTAGAAGAGTGTGGATGGGTTGAGTACTCTCTACATACCTCTCACGATATGACGTATGTCTACAATTCAAATCCGGTGTATTACTATTACACTATCAACAGCAGTGCATGCCGTTAGAGACACATCATTCGGTCTATCACTCGAGGGGGGATCCCCCCTCGTTCAAACAAGTCAGCAATAGGCGTGTGAGCAAAGCACAACTGGAATAGCCCCTCCACACTTCCCGCCTTGCACAGCAAAATATCGGAAAGTGTGCTTTATTCTTTCCTCAAGTAACGTGAGTTTGAAAAAAGTTTAGAGGTTAGAAAAGCAGGGTAAATCGCTGATGTCCTGAAGTTACATGCGGAGTACATGCGTGCGCAACTCATCAAAAAATTCGAGGATATACCGGAAGTTCACACCTTTTCGGACATCGATCGGAAAATGGAACTCCGAATTCCTATAACCGCGGCAGAATATATCGCCTTTCTTGAGGCACAATATCATCTCTGGCCGGATCCACGAACACACGAGATACTCTCAGAGAGAAAAAATTCTGATATGTCATTTGAATAGGACTTACGCATGTTGTTCTTTTGTAGCATAACCTGTTAGGTTGTGCCACGAGGACACCTGTGTTTTTTTACGGGTTCTCGCTCTCATCAAACGTC
>RKRR01000013.1 GCA_007571305.1 Candidatus Poribacteria bacterium
ACGACTGGTGTTAGTTAATATTTTTTCAGAGCGTATTGGTTATGCGAGGACGAGGTCTTTGAGTTTCATCAAGGGGTGTCCAAGACATTGATTGAGGAAAGCACCGAGCAGACACGCCCCAAACTTAGTGTTCATCCGGGTCTGAAGGCCCCAATGTGTCCGTGCCCGAATACGAGAAACACCGAACTGCTCTGTCAGTTGAGCAATCGTCGTTTCAATGCGTCTTCGCAACCGCACCTGGAGTTTCTGAAATCCTTCGGGATACTGCTGTCGCTGATTGCTTCGCAGTGTCGGGAATAAAACCGTCTCTGCTGTTTCCAAGAGTTCTTTCCCAAGGGACACAGAGACATACCCTTTATCTTCAAGGATAATCGGATACCGGTTCCCGCGTTCACAGAGATACCGCAAGACTTCTCGGTCATCTGTATCCGCCCCAGCGATGCCGAAGTCAATCGGAAGCCCTTCCACCGTGGTGATCAAACTCCCGCGAAACCCGAAAAACGTCCCCAGACTTTTCGTGGCACACTTTCCATAGGTCGCCAGGAGCCCTGTGCCATCCGCCCATTTCAGATCAGACCTTGAAGTTTTCGCACGCTTGAAGTCACAGAGAGGCATCGGAAACGAATCCACGATAAAGACATCCGGCAGTGGGAAGTATCGTGTCAAGTGCTGGCGGAGCCTTTCACTCGCAAGCGAAAGATTTCTCCGCCGCGTGAAACGCGAACGCTCCGGTAAACACGGGAAAACAGATTTCAGTTCCGTTTGGATCCGGGGATACCCCGAGCGTTCGCTGTCGACACCCATGTATTCAAGCAACCAAGCCACCGGCAAGATGTCGCTATCCGGGCAGTTAGGGACGGGGCCCCGACGCTGCGTCTCGGCATTCGGGAAGTGGGTCTCATAAAGTTTTTTCATGATCTTTTCAAACACCTTGGCAACATTTTTGAGGATGCGTGGTTGATTTTTCAGTTGCAACGCAATCTGTTCTAAAGTATACTGTAAGTTCATCCTTGTGCCTCCTTTGGTTACTACCTCTAAGGATAGCATAAGGATGAGTCGACTGACACGAAAATCAACCCGTTTCTCCGAAAAATAAAATACAAAAACAAGTAGCACCAGTCGTTATAATTCAGGAAATAACCAAAGATATACTCCTGAATACATGATTCACTTCGCAAAAAAAGTGATGGGGAAAATTGATAGAGAGCCCGCGAATTGTGAAATCGCTAACAAAAAACTGATAAGTATTTTAACAAAGAAAAATACGGAGCAAATGAAAGGTGATATAAAAGCAGGGTTTCAACGGGCTAAGAACTTATGAAACTGAATTTAACCAAGCCTAAAACTACTTATTGCGTTTCCAAAAGATGAGGATGCTTTTGAGGCGTTTGACATTGAGTTTCAACAATTGAGCCGAACCATTGAGGCCGCGAACACAAATAAAATAAACCAATCCCTTCAGGATCACGATAGGAAGGGCAATCCAGATGCTGCGTTCATCTGGATTCTGCTTACGGATCCCGTTTTAATGGGACAAATCCTTCAAGATTTTACCGACACCGAGATATTTCACGAATGGCTTAACGCAGAATTTATAGTAAATCCCGTAGTGATTCCAACACATTAGACTTGATCGATTTCAACGCATTTTTTGTCCGCTGATAAAGACGGATAGCCGGGTTAATTTCTCAAGATAAAATTCTAACGAAGAACTCCAAGCACTGGCAGTGGAGAACTGCAATATATCATGTGCAAAACATGGTTATTTTGCACATGATTTTTTTCGGAAACTCAATACCTGACAAACATTTGATTTATCAATGGATTCGACCTGCCTCCGAGTCTGCGGCAACAAGGGGATTTCCTCCCATAGCGTCTTGAAGATATTGCCGAACATTAGAGAACTTCTCTGGGGTGGTTCTATGGGTTCAAACTTCACTTGATTATCAATGACACGGGTGAACTTTTAGACGTTGCGGTGACACCGGGGAAGACCGATGCGGTGTTGCTGAAAAAGCGGATGCTCATTGCAGCCGTGATCCGGGAACTGAAAATACAGACGCAGGTGGGACACACCCGGCAGAGAAGTTCGAAAACTTTCAAGCCTATGTCGTCTCCGCGTTGCTCGCTTATCAGTGCTTGGAGAACAAACCCTCGTTGAGGCTCGATGAACTTCAGCATGTCAACGAACTAACGATGCTTTTCTAAAGACCTAACTTTTTTCAAACTCACGTTACGTTATGCTATAGAACTGGCAACTTGGGTTAGAATAGCAAAACAGGCATTTAGATGTAACAACACATGGGTTCATAGCACTTTTTCTTTCTCCAAAACTACTTATCGCGTTTCTCATTATGCGGAAAACTAACCTGAATGAAATCCCATCCCTCTATCGCTTTTTGGTATTCACGCTTATTATAAGTCTCCAATATTGCATAATCGCTGTTTCAGAACCGATCTTCATTGATGTTACAGAGTCGGCAGGCATAACGTTTCTGCATACCGATGGCAGGAGCGGCATGAGACTCTTCAATGAATTCCTCGGATCCGGTGGTGGATTTTTCGATTACGATGGCGACGGTGATCTCGACATCTACCTCATCAACGGTGCAATTCAGACAGAAGATGGGCAAGACCAAACCACGCATAACGTCCTCTACCGAAACGATGGGGATAACACCTTCACCGATGTTACCAACGAGGCAGGGGTTGGGAGTACCGCATACGGTGTCGGTGCCGCTGCCGGTGATTATGATAACGACGGCGATATAGATTTGTACGTCACCAACTTCGGTGAAGATCAACTCTATCGGAATAATGGCGATAGCACCTTCACGGACGTGACAACAGACGCTCGCGTTGGCAATTCAAACTGGGGCACGAGTTGTGCGTTTGCCGATGTGGATAACGATGGACACTTAGATATCTATGTGGCGAACTACGCCGCCTATGCGCCAGAAAACGACATTCGTTGTGAAGAACGTGGGGTTCACGTTTATTGCGGGCCGCATGCGTATCCGGCGGTTCACGATACCTTTTACAAAAGCAACGGAGATGGCACCTTCACGGATATGTCGACTGCATTCCGTCCCTCAGACCTGATTCCACAGCACGGATTGGGCGTAACGTTCGGAGATTACGATGCTGATGGAGATGCCGACCTCTACGTCGCGAACGATCAGGATCCGAATTTTCTGTTTCAAAACAACGGGAGCGGTAATTTTTTGGAGGTTGCATTAATTTCAGGTGTGTGCTATAATGATATGGGGAAAGAGGAAGCCGGCATGGGTACCGATTTCGGGGACTACGACAACGACGGACGGCTAGACCTCACAGTCAGCAACTACCAGACCGAAACCAATACGGTTTATCATAATCATGACGGCACCTTTTTTGTCGATAATACGATTCCATCAGGTATCGCAGAAGTAACACACGGCTATCTGGGATGGGGTATCAAGTTTTTTGATTATGACAATGATGGATACCAAGATATCTTTGTCGCCAACGGGCACTTGATGGATAACATCGCCCTGCTTGAGAAGCATGTAACCTATCCACAAAAGAATCTGTTGTTCAGAAATTTAGGCGATGGCAGGTTCGTCAATGTCAGGTCAGGAAGAGACGGATTGGCATTGGAAAAGGTGAGTCGCGGTGCGGCTATCGGCGATTACGACAACGACGGCGACCTTGATATCCTTGTCACCAATTGCAACCAACGTCCAGATCTACTCCAAAACGTAATCGGGAATCGAAACAATTGGATACAGATCCAAGTCGTCGGAGAAAAAAGCAATCGCTCCGGGATTGGCGCAAAGATTAAGGTCGTTACCGGAACACACGTCCAATATTGGGAAGTCCAGAGTGGCGGGAGTTATCTCTCTTTCCACGATCTACGTGCTCATTTCGGAGTTGGCGAAGCGGAAGAGATTGATCTCCTTGAAATTCGCTGGCTCAATGGACACATTGACCGAGGGACGCACCTCCCTGTCAACCAAAGGTTTATTGCGGTTGAAGGGAATGAGATCGTTCCGATACGTTAGTCAATTTTAAAAAGATGCCTGCTTAAGGCAGGTTTTTTATGGAGGAAGAATGAAAACCCTATTTATAATGCTAACACTTATCGCGTTTACGGCATCTTTTGCCTACGCGTTGAATGAACCGGAGGATTCAATGATCCTCTACTTCTCTTTCGATGAGCTCGATGGTAAAAACGCCATTGACCATTCACTCTATGAGAACCACGGTGAAATCGTCGGTAGTCCAAAGCACGTTGAAGGTAAATTCGGCAAAGCTTTGGAACTTAACGGCAAATCCGACTGGGTTGTAGTCCCGCATCACGAGATTCTCACCGTTGATGAGAGCGTCACCGTCATGGCTTGGATTAATACGGAACGCCATCAGGGACCTGGTGGACAGCGGTGGCAGGGCATTGTCGCGAAGAGCAACAATCCACGTTCTTATAGTTTCTACACGGAATTCCCAAGTGAATGTTTGCACCTTAGCGTGGGTGGTGGA
>RKRR01000128.1 GCA_007571305.1 Candidatus Poribacteria bacterium
TATTATTCCTGTTTTTGGTGATGCGTTTTACGAATACGATATTTGGTGTTCTTTTATTCAGGTAATTTAAGGAAGAAAAGCGATCAGGTTAACAAAAGCTCAGTTTAACTCGCTTGCTTTTTTGTTTAAAAAGATATATACTGTATAAAAATTACATCAAAAAGACAGTTGAAAGGAGCATATTATGCCAATATGGGCGATTATTCTAACAGTTGTGTTTTCCGCGATAACTACAATCGCAGTGGTTGTTACGTTGTTTCGATCTTTCAGATTCGCAACCAAAGAAGATATTGAAAGATTAGAAAGACAAATGGAAAATATTAATCAACGTATAGATCGACATCTTGAAACTCATACTTGAAATCACACTTTTACACTTTTTAATATAAACTTATCAAACACGTTATCGTGATTGCGATGATTATACTTATTGAAGTCTTTAGAACAGTAAAAACGTTGTAAAATCAAGGGTTTTTTTGCTTGTTAAAAAGAAAGTATCACTCTACTTATTGCGATTTAAAATATAAAACGGCTTTAGGGAATTATCAGTTAACAGTTAACAGTTTTCGTCACAAGAGGAAACCTTTGTTAAACGAAAATCTCTTAACTGACAACTGATGACTGATAACTATTCTCTCTATTCACCGGTTTTTGTTAACCGGGCAACGATCTCTTCCATTGCACCTTCTGCACGTTCCCGAATTTGATCTGGTGTTAGGCTCTGGATCGGATGAGGAACGGTCAACGGTTCCAGATCACTATGACCCAAGACCCGCGCCTGCACTTTCCCAGCAGCGAAGAAAACTTCCGTACATACAGCAACGCTCGGTACACCGCGTTCCTCCAAGGCACTTCCATCGTGCATACTGCACGATATACAGGACCCTCAGTCGGCAAGCCCCTCAATGACGAAATCTGCTTGCTCCGCCAGTTCAACGAGCAACTCCGTTGGCGCGGGACGCGAGAACGTCGGTTTGTTGACGTGAATTACTTCGGCAAGGTCGAACCGTTCTCGCATCAATTCAGCAATGCGAGCGAGGAAGATATCACTGCCATTTTTGGTGATGTTCAGTAGCCCCATAACTTTTCCATCAAGGCTATCGAGCCGCGGCGAGAGAAATTTCGCAGACACATCGCTTTGAGAGGTAGGATCGAGTAAAGTAGAATTCGGCATAGGAAAACCTCAACGTTTAAGACATTAGGTAGATGAAGCGGATGCCTCCATCTGCAATTGCTGCGACTTTGCCATCGCATCTTCTGCTTCTTGGATCATCCCTTTTCGTTGGTAACACATAGACAAACTGGTGTAGACAAGTGGGTCCTTCGGGTTGATTTCTATCGCCTTCTGGATAGCCTCAATGGCTTCATCGTATAGACTCATCCGTTCATAGGCGTGTCCGAGCCCAAGGAATCCATCAATATACTCTGGATAAGTCTCGATTAATTCTTTAAAAGCATTCACAGCCGCTTCGAGGTCGTTTTCCGCAAAAAGCGTGAGCGCGGCATCGTAGAGTTCTACTTCGGTCGGCATCTCTTGTGTCCTTTAAGGTGAAAATTTAAGGAATTCTACCAGAAAAGACGGTAAATGTCAAACGTAAAATGGTTCTGAAAAATCAATTGCGCATCAGAGCGTTTTGCGATATGCTATGCGTATATCCTTTGTTAGTTTTAGTGAGGAACTCGAAGTTTGCGCGATTATGCCGAAGTTACCGAACGCCTGAAACGTTTAGACGTACCAATAGACCTCATTGGTACAGTCCACAATTACCCAATATATCAGATCCGCTTAGCATCTATAATAGGCACACCGAAACCCGTCCTCATCACTGGTGGTATGCACGGCGACGAACCTGCTGGTGTTGAGGCAGTTTTACAGTTCATCGAACGGGACAATACTGCCCTCCTCAATAAATTCTCGTTTCTCATCATTCCGTGTATAAACCCTTACGGTTACGTTCATAACACGCGTGAGACGGTTGATGGCGTAGACATCAACCGCGCTTTTGAAGCGGAAGATGTCGCCGAAGTCACCATTATCAAAAAAGCCTTAGGTCAAACTCAATTCTCGCTTGCGATAGACTTCCACGAAGACTACGATGCGACTGGATTTTACCTCTACGAAGGCAAACGGAACGAGAAATACATCGGTCCTAAACTCGCCGTCGCCGCTAAAGCAATTGGCTCAATAGATCCCGATGATCCGGGTGAAGATGCTCCCGATCTTGCTGAGGGGGTCTACAAAGTCGCCAACTCTTGGGGAACGCAAGGCTTGGCACCTTACCTATTGCATTTTCACAGTGAACATGTTATCATCTCTGAAACACCGACAGTTTGGCAACTTGAGAAACGTGTCGCGCTTCATTTAACCATATTGGGTACTGCACTCAATACTGTATCAAAAAAGGAAGCATGAATGGAAAATCAACAGGTACTCTCAAATGTCAGGACTGCTTCTCAGCCTTCGGCATTGAAAATTACTGATATGCGCATCGTGCGGACGCAAACAGGCGGTCCCATCTTGAAACTGGACACAAACCAAGGTATCCATGGGCTCGGTGAGGTCCGCGATGGTGCGAGTCCGACGTATGCCTTGATGCTTAAAAGTCGTATTATCGGCGAAAACCCGTGTAATGTTGATAAAATCTTTCGTCAGATTAAGCAATTCGGTCACCACGCTCGGCAAGGTGGCGGTGTCTGTGGAATTGAAATGGCTCTGATGGACCTCGCTGGCAAAGCGTACGGGGTGCCTTGTTATCAACTCGCTGGCGGCAAATTCCGAGACAAAATCCGATGCTATAGTGATACCCCTTCATTCAAAGACCCCGAAGAGATGGGAAAAGTCCTCCAAGAACGTATAGATAGAGGCTTCACCTTTCTGAAGATGGACATCGGTGTTGGTCTGCTTCGCGGGACTCCCGGCACGATTTCTGCACCTGCGGGACATTTAGAAACCTCTAACCTGATGCATCCCTTTACCGGTATACGCCTCACCGAAAAAGGTATCAGTATATTGTGTGAATACGTTGAAACGGTTCGGAACATCATCGGTTACGAAATACCACTCTCGGTAGATCATTTTGGACATATCGGTATTGAGGACTGTATTCGTCTCGCGAGGGCATTGGAGAAATACAACCTTGCGTGGTTAGAGGATATGGTGCCGTGGCAGTACACTGACCAATATGTACGTCTTTCGAATTCGTGCGCGACCCCTATCTGCACAGGTGAGGATATCTATTGCAAAGAGGACTTCCTGCCGTTGTTTGAGAGTCGAGGGATTGCCATAGCACATCCGGATATCGCGACATCGGGCGGGATTTTAGAGACAAAGAAGATCGGTGATTTGGCAGAAGATCACGGCATCGCGATGGCACTCCACATGGCAGGCACGCCTGTCGCCGCAATGGCGAGCGTCCACTGTGCTGCAGCGACATCCAACTTTATGGTATTGGAAAATCACTCTGTTGACAATCCGTGGTGGGATGAGATGGTGACAGGCTTGCCGAATCCGATTATCCAGGACGGTTATATCAACGTTCCAGAGACACCGGGATTAGGTATAGAACTTAACGAAGAGGTAATCCGCGAGCATCTGCATTCAGAGGAGACAGACTACTTCGCATCGACGACAGAATGGGACTCCGAACGTTCGCACGATAGATTGTGGAGTTAGGATTTTATTTGCAAGGGTGGGTTCCTATATCTGCCCTACCTCTACCCCGTTACTTCCCGAAAGCATTTGTCACCATTATAGTAGATTCCGTAATTACTTGGACATTTGTAGCGGCGTGTGGGCTATGAAGTGATATGTTTTGATGGCACAGCCTAACAGGCTATGCTACAAGTGTAAATTTATTGTCGGATTCTACTATAATTCCTTCCGCGGCGACTCGGAATTCTATTCACAGATATACCGAATCGTTGAAAACATTGCGAAAACCTATCCTATACTCCAGCAATTTTTTCTTGATCTCACTGTGTATCCATGCTAAACTCATATTATGAGGGTTTTCATTCAAATCGGACACGGCCTCATTGGTGCGGCTGTTATCTCAGGTTTATGTATATGGCAAGCAGGCAGTTTCGGTGAAGCAAGACACACGCTTAGTATCATCGGTGCGATCGCTATCGTTATTGCCAGTTTTTACCTTCTGCGAAGTCGCTGGATTCGATGGGGCAACCGTCAGACATGGCTCAGATACCATCAACGACTGGCTTCCTTAGGTTTGTCCTTAGTGCTACTGCATTCTGCATTCCAACCCCTCGCGTGGCATTCAGGGCTTGCGCTCGTGCTCGCGCTATCGAATTTAGGCACTGGTATCGCTGTGAGTCTGACATCTCGTGGAGCGCGCCGAATTCTGCTCCGATGCCATCTTATTCTCGCCCCAATCTTACTCATTAGTATCGTATTCCATGGACAAAAGAAACTGGAGCACGATGAATTTTTCCCACTCACGGAAGTTCACGACGTGCCTTGTGCGAGATGCCATACACCTGAACGTTTTCTGTTCCATGTTTATACAACTCTTCCGGAAGAATTGGATACATCAGACACTATTCCTGAAGACCTGCACTGGTGGTTCTTACAGAATGAACGTAGGGTTCCTGAGACTGCTCCTATCTCGGTCAAAGAAGCAGGGAATGCTTGGACAGTCACCGACACCAAAAATAAACACACCTACCACATCCGGAAGGTCACAGATAAAATCGCCATCTACGCTGATTCTGATTACAGGAGTTACACCTGTCTTAAATGCCACGTGCATAATACAGAAGAAATCCAGTTAGCACACGAGCTGCACGGTGTTGCTGATTTCGAGAGATGTCTCGTCTGCCACCAGACCGAAATTGACGGCACATTTTACGGACGACAGCGCTTTGATTGGGAGTATGCACCGCATCGAAAACGGAACTAAAATCTTAGCACTAAGCTTCCGTGAGTTTATTCGCCGGTTCGACTGACAGAAAATCTTAATTATAACGCGAGTTGCTACTCACAAGATTTTAGGCATCCCATCCCATTTTTCACTGAAACGGTTTCATGATCCGGAGGCATTTCGTAGCGTAGGAAACCGTGGAGCTCCCGCGTCCGAAGCTGCACACCCTAACAGGTTATGCTACAAACTGGCAACTTGGGTTAATTATACCTTGTGGTTCAGTCAGAAGGTAAAGTCAAAAATGCCAAACAGAAATGTCAGTTTCCGCGCTGTCTTACTCGCACTCCTCATCACCATTCCAAACTCCTACTGGCTCATGATTAACTGGGGTCCCAGTGGTTATGGCACAGGTCAGAGTTTCCCAACCGTCTCCACCGTTTACTTTAACGTCATCTTTGTTGTGCTCATCTTGATGGCGATAAACCCGTTACTCCGAACAATCGGGAAGAACGCGAGCCTCACCGATGCCGAGTTGATGGTGGTCTACCTACTCGTCTCGATTGCGTCCTCCATCGCTGGACACGACACACTCCAAATATTGTGGCCCCTGCTCACCTATCCCATCTGGTTCGCAAGTCCAGAAAACGAATGGGGTGAACTGTTCCACCGCCACATGCCAGATTGGCTCACCATCAAAGAACGGAACGTCTTGTCAACCTTTTATCAAGGGGACGACTCACTGCACACTGTCCAACACTTAGAACTCTGGATGTCTCCTGTGCTATGGTGGTCTGCTCTTATCATCGTGCTAACGGGTATGATGCTCTGTATCACGATCCTCATCCGACACCAATGGGTGAACCACGAAAAACTCAGCTATCCCGTCATTCAGATCCCGCTGCATTTGACAGAAAATGGAGGACGCACCCTCCTGAGCAATCGGCTATTTCTGTTAGGGGCTGTGCTTGCGGGAGGGATGAATCTCCTTAACGGGCTTCACTTTCTATTCCCTGTTGTGCCGGGATTAGGCGGGAGTCTCTACAATTTAGGACAGTATTTCCAAACCAAACCACTAAACGCCATCGGCAGACTGCCCATCGCCGTCTATCCCTTTGCTATCGGGATGAGTTTCTTCATCCCGTTGGAACTCTCGTTCTCTATCTGGTTTTTCTATATCTTCCACAAAATAACGCGCGTATGGGGCACGATGGCAGGTATCGGACATCTACCGGGATTCCCCTTTCTCGATGCGCAATCGTTCGGCGCGTGGTTCTGCTTAGGTGCTTCTGCGATATGGCTCAGCCGAAAGTTCATCGCGCGCCAGATAAAAAACGCCTTCCGAGGCGGCAATGCAGAACCAGACACGATGGGTACGCCTGCCGCACACATCCGATACGCGATCATCGGATTGATAATAGGCGGCATCTTTATTCTTTTCTTCTTCAAAAGTGCAGGCACACCGATCTTCAGCATTCTCGGTTACTTTACACTTTTCTTTGCGTTAGCCATCGCTATTACCCGTATTCGTGCTGAAGTCGGACCACCGGCGCACGATGTGCCATGGAGACCGGATAAGGTTCTTGTCTCCTTTCTTGGTACCCGCCGTATTGGCGCAGAGGGATTAACCACGTTTAGTATGTTCCACGGTTTCAATCGCTCCTACCGCTCTCATCCGATGCCAATTATGTTGGAAGGTTTTAAGGTAGCACAGGTCCGTGGGCTATCACACAATCGCTTCATCGTTGCTATTATCTTGGTGACCGTCGTCGGAACAATCTCATCGGCATGGGCATATTATGCACAAGGCTATCATTACGGAGCGGCAGTCTATGGTGAGCAGGCACAATGCCGCTGGACCTACGAGCAGCTGAAGCAGTGGCTCATTAACCCACAATCCATAGATGTCGGGGCGGTTTCCGCTTCCAGTGGCGCGATTGCCTTAACAACGCTCCTAATGATGCTACGCCGGCGTTTCATCTGGTGGCCCTTCCATCCGGCAGGTTACGCCTTGTCACTCAGTTTTTGGAACACAAGTTGGTATTGGTTCTCAATCTTCTTGTCGTGGGGAATAAAAGCGATTCTCTTTCAGGCGGGAGGACTCCGTACCTATCGTCGTGCGATGCCGTTTTTTATCGGCTTAGTCATTGGTGAATTTCTGCTTGGAGCCATCTGGACATTAATCGGCATCGCTTTAGAACGTCCCATGTACCGGTTCATGTTCTAATTTATTTCTCCTGGGCTCCGCCCCATCACATTACGCGCAGGTTTGCGATCATCCCCTACGTCCTTCTCAGAACGGACACTACAAGGAGACACTAAATGAAACTGAGTTGCCTCCCCGTCTCTCTTTACGACGGTATTTTCACAGGAAAAAGCAGTGTTGCTGACTGGATTCAATTCGGCGCGGCTTTGGGATTAGATGCAGTCGATTTTAGTATCAAATTCTTCCCAAAGCGCGACGCGGAAACGATTAAAAACATACGTACTGCCCTCGAAAAGTGTAGTATAGAACCGTGTATGCTCGCCTGTTATTGCGACTTCACACACCCCGATGCGGCACAACGCGCCCAGGAGTTAACCGACCTGCAGGCGGATATTGGACTGGCAAAAGAATTGGGGACACAATTTATTCGCGTGACTGCAGGGCAAGATCACCCCGGCATAGAACGTGAAGCAGGCGTGCGTTGGGTGGTAGACGGATTTCGGCGTGCCCTTGACGAAGCGGAGAAACACGGTATCACCCTCGCCTACGAGAATCACACCAAAGGCGCGCCGTGGGATTACTGGGACTTCTCACAACCCACGGAGATTTTCTTGGAAATCTTAGATGCGCTTGCTGATACACCCCTTGGTGTCTGTTTCGACACCGCAAACCCACTTGTGCTCGGTGAAGATGTGCTCGCACTTCTGGAGGAGGTTATTCAACGAATCGTCGTGCTGCATATCTTCGACTTACGTGCAGTTGAGGTGTTTGAACCTGTTCGCGTCGGCACCGGTGCCTCACCGGTCCCACAGATTTTTTCGCGCATGAGACAAACGGGCTACGACGGTTGGCTTAGCATTGAGGAAGCCAGTCGTTCAGGACAGGAAGGCTTCAGACAGTCCATCGCGTATGTTAGAGAAACGTGGGAACAGGCATCATCCGCGTGAAGGTTCACTCATCCGTTCTTGTGCTTGGAGCGAGAGTTCAGCGAGATGCTCATCGTTTGCCCTCACCTGTTCAAGATGTACCCACCGTTCGGGTGTCGCCGTGCCTATCATCTTCTCGCCATACTTCCGATCGATCCAGAAGCGTGCAGATCCAGCGATATAGGCTTGCAACTTATCCAGTTTATCATCAGGATACCGCTGACAGAGGTTCATCGTGAACATACGTCGCCGCGTGCCACCACCGAACGCCGCATGCTTGGTGTTATGGTTAAACAAGACCAGATCACCAGGGGTAGTCTCAAAGATCGTGGCTGGAACATCCTTACCGTGTATTTCCCAAAAGTCCTGGCTCTTTCCAGCCTGCTTAGAGAGCGCGTCCGCATACTGATCACCGAAAAGATGGCTTCCCGGAATAACGCGAAGCGCACCAGTATCACGAGTTAACGGGTCGAGATAGAAAGCTATCTTGATGTGCATCGGATCTTCCAACTTATGTCCACCATCTGAGTGCCATCCCGTATCGCCGACGTAGAAATTGCCGTCGCTTCCCATGTAATTGAAGTCATCACCGAGCAGTGCATTCGCGATCCCTAAAATCCTCGGATCATCTAATAGCGATGACAACTCCTCGCTCTGATCTATGAAGGGTACAATGCAGGAACGGGCAGTCCCCTCGTGCGGTTTACCGTTATGTCCGCCGCCTCTCCCTTCCCAGACCGCCTCAAAAGCGTCCTGGATTGCGGTAATCCGATCCGCCATCAGTTGTGGAAAACTGAGATAACCGAACGTCTTGAAAAAATTAAGTTCCGAATCGGTGATAGTAAAATCGTGCTGATTCATTTTTTTAATTTTCCTTGCGGTTCGTTAAAGTGGGTGTGGAATTGACGTACCTCTCCGTAGAATCGCCTTCCATTCCATTACAGACTTGCGATCTTAGTTAGGCTAAGAAGAAGATAGGAAACCTTGGAAACGTATATCAAGTTCCTTTAACACCAGAAAACCTAGCGCAAGCCTCTATAGGAGACCTGCGGGACAATATTGATACGCTATGATAGCATATTTGCCCACAATTTTGCAAATTCTAACCACTGTGGCAACTAACGACTATAATCCCCAGAGCCATTTATGGTAGATTTTAGAATTACTTAGACATTGTAATGGGTGTACTTGTGGGTAGGCACAAGATCTACCCCAGCGTACCTAACACCAGGCCATTCCTGCTGGAACCGCCAAATTGCGTTGACTTGTGTTAAGTTGTGTCAAATCATCTGGTCTCCACTCGTTAGGACTAACAGCTCTGATGTCACAGTGCTTGAGTCCAGCCCTACCGTTTTTTTAGCTCCGCCCAAGTTGTCGTTAAGTGATTTCGGGGATGCACAGCAAAACCCTCAATTTCATTCGGTAGTTTAGGGACAGCGTTGGGGTCTATTGCCATGTAAACGGCATCCAAACGGGTATCGCCTTCCCTAGACCAAAATGTAACGGTATGTTTCCCCGGTTTCAGATCAAAGGTCAACGGATTCTTTTCGCGCCATTTTACTTTTGCCCACGTCCACTCCTGATGCTGACCTGTATCCCAGATCATGTTGGCATCACCCGGTTGTGGACTTTTCTTCTGATCGACTGTGACATGGAAAGAGTCCTTCGCCGTATCTTGGGCAATTACCCGCCCCCACATCGTGTACTGACCGGGTGTTCTAACGTTAATCACGAAATCGGCTTTACCGGGGTGGCGACCACCCCCGCCCTTTCCCGCCGATATATACATACCGCCTGAAGCTTTCTTATCTTCATAAATTTCCATGATTTCTACAATTTCATCTGCGTCTTCGGCTTCAAAGCCAATCTCAGCAGCAATGCAATAACCGACCAATCCCAATACAAGCAGTACAAATTGAATCAATAACAACCGCATATATTTCATGCGTATATCCTCCTTAGACTTACGGCTTGTGCTAATTGTTTTTCTTCCATCCTTATGTTATCCTATAAGTCATCAAACAAAAGGAGACATAAGAATCGGCTTACAGTTTACTTAACAAAGTTATGCTTTGCAACTGAAAAATCAACCCCGCACGCTCCGTAGAGTTGCGCGTGTGTTTCAGAAGATCATGAAAATACTCTATGATACTTACGTCCCGAATGCCGAGGCACGCCCTCCGGGACGTAACCCCGACGCTCCAGATGCCGATATTCTCACAGTCAGGTCGATGCTTGAATACATCGGTGAAGACAGCGAAAACTCAGGGTATCAACGCATCAAACGTGATCTTGGACGCGGGCTGGGATGCTGATGACAATGCAGGGCCTAACCTTTGCTACCATTCCAAGGTCAACGAGCCAGACTTCACCTCGATTTTGCTTCGGCATCAGCTGCCTCCGTCTTGTCGTGTTCAACGAAAAGCTCGTCAGCAATTTCCGTGAGTGCCTCATCTGTTAGAGGCGGGAGATCCAACAGAGAAAAAGGAAGACTTGCCAAATCCGAAAATTAATGTTAATATTATCTAAGACTCTCATCCACTAAAAGGTTATAGATGGCTCTCAATACCAATTCTTTTCCCGCCTATTTTTTACTGTTTAAAGTAACATTCCGCCAAATGTTTTGGAGTAGACGAACCGTCCTGATTCTGCTCGGATGCCTGCTATCGCTTGCCATAGCACTCGCATTTCGGTTCATCGCGCGAGGCGGCGGAAGTGTCAACAGGTTTATCCCACAGATGACGTTAGCACTTTATGGACTCTTAGTGAACTTATCCGCTATTTTTTATGGGACCGCAATTATCTCAGATGAAATCGACGGAAAAGGCTTGACGTATCTTCAGATGCGCCCGCTCCGCAAATCGACGATTCTTCTTAGCAAATTCGCTGCATACCTTATCGGGACTGTTGCGCTTATCGGAACATCTCATCTGATTCTGACGGGTATTATGATAACACATCCGAAATTACAGAACGGGGCATTTTTTCAGTTGGGTATGAGTTTACGCTACACTGCCTCAATGGCATTGGCACTGTTAGCCTACGGAGCACTCGCTACGGTTCTGGCAGCCAGATTCAAGAATCCAGTACTATGGGGGTTGCTATTTGTGATGGGGTGGGAAAGTATCACAGCGAGTCCTTTGATGGCGATAGGAATCAAACGGATCTCTATATCACATTATCTTTTCACACTATTTCCACGCGATAAGTTGCCACGAAGCGATTTCAATGCAATCTTGGGAACATCACCACCATCAGCGTGGGTAGCACTCCTCGTCATCTTCATATCGACAGCAGTGTTGCTATGGCTTGCCGCCCGAACTTTTCGGGGACGCGAATATTTGATGTGAGCGACTTTCAATCACACCCCTTGAGAACCCGCGCAGTCTCACGTGAAACGATCAACTCTTCATTCGTAGCAACAACAAGGATTTTGGCACGGCTGTCATCCGCCGAGATGTCCACTTCGCCGGTAAGTTGCTCATTCTTCAGGGCATCTAAGTGAATACCGCACCACTCAAGCCCTTCACAGATCTTCGCTCGTGTTATCGGGCTTTTCTCGCCGATACCACCGGCAAAAGCGATCACATCCACACCTCCAAGCGCAGCGATATACGCCCCGATATATTTTTTCACACCGTAGACATAAGTATCCAGTGCCAGTCGAGCATCATCATTGCCTTCATCAATCCCAGCTTCTACATCACGCATATCGCCACTCGTGCCAGAGATCCCTTTTACTCCGGAATCCTCAATCAACTGACGACGAATTTCATCGGTGGAGAACCCCTCTTTGTCAATCATATACAGCACCGCAAACGCGTCTAACTCTCCACAACGGGTAGACTGAATCATCCCGTATTGCGTAGACGTGCCCATCGACGTATCAATAGATTCCCCGTCTTTGATGGCACAGAGAGATGAACTGCCGCCGAGATGGCAAGAGATAATACGTAATCCTTTTCCTGTCTCCTGTCCGAGCAGTTGCGGCACACGTTCAGAGATGTATCGGTGCGAAGCCCCGTGATAGCCGTAACGACGGATATCGTGTTGTTCCACCCAGAAACGAGGCACACCGAATTCAGCTGCGTAATCAGGGATCGTCTGATGGAACCACGTTTCAAAAACAGCAACGAGCGGCGTTGTCGGAAGCAGCTCCTGAAAGGCACGGATAGAGGCGATATATGCGGGGTTATGCATCGGTGCAAGCGGTATAGATGTCTCCAGAGCGGTTATCACATCCTCGGTGATCCGTGCGGAACGCCAGTATCCTCTGGCAAGAATGGTTTTGAACCCAACGCCGTCCAATTGCCCCAAGTTTTCGAGGCACCCGACTTCGGTATCGGTAATTAGATCCATGGCGTGCGCAATCGCCGCAATATGCGTTGGTGCATCGATGTCCCCTTCGCGGGACGGCTTACCCGGTGCCGCATGTGTAAAGGCAGATGGTGAATTACCGATACGTTCCACTCCTCCCTTAACGAGAGAGGTCGTGGTTTCCATATCAATAATTTGGTATTTGAACGAGGTGCTTCCTACGTTCGCACAGAGTATATGCATGACGGTTCCTATGGTGAATGAATAAGGATATCCAATGCAGCTCGATTATCAATTTCGGGATTGAACGTGAACAATTCTGCATTTCGCGCAGCGTTCAGAGGCCGTTGATCGGAACTTACGAGAACGAGATTATCCCCGTTTGTCCGAAGTTCGCTAGCTGCATCAAAGGCACATTGAAGCAAGACAGCATCAGTGCTGTTGATGGAGTATTTTCCAATGAATTCCCAGGAAGCAATTACCTGGTTCTCGGTTGGCAACACGAGTTCAACTTCCGCGCGATGAATAATCTCATCATCCAATAACTGTTTTGCCTGATTGAAGGCTCTTATAGTAACTTCCCCTCTATTTCTACTGCGTACGATGACAGAAATAATTTCACCTACTCCTTCAAGCAAGCAAAACATATCGTCTAATGGAACACGAAGAAAGAAATAGTTGATAAGAGATGTTCCTTCTTCCACAATTTACCGCTTGACGCATGCACTCGCTTCGTTTCTCCCGCTCTTCGATGATCGCACGACTCCCCAGATTATCCTCTGGTCTTACGCCTTCCTTCAATAGAAGTTGCTGAAACTCTTCTGCCGTAGGAATTTTAACATCAGAATCGGGTTTTCCGAGTGCATTTTCAATTGATGGACGTAATCTTTCCTTTCGCGCTTGGGAGCGAGTTAACCTTACTGCTTTGCGCTCCTCGGGTGTGAGCGATTTCATGAGTGGCACTTGAAGTTTGACTAACTCTTTTTTTGTTTCCGCTAAATCCCATTCAAGCTGCTCCAGTTTTATGATTAGTTCCGTTATAGTCATTATCATAATTGTTATCCTCCGTATCTACTTATTACGCGAGCAAATTAGATCAAGATAGGGGCGGTTCAACGACTTGCTCTACGCCTTTCTGCACAGCCGGTTCTACGTCTGTTTTTTCTTCACTCTCGGTTTCAAAACGGTGGTCTGTGTCTGCTATTGGTTCAAGCGAGATCTGACATCCTAATGCGTTGAGGATGGCACCAAGCATATCGATCCGTGGTGCTTCGTCGCTGGACAGAATATCGGAGAGGATTTCTGGAGCAATTCCGGTTTTCTTAGCGAGTCTGGAAATCCCGCCCTGCGATTCCACAACGGTATGCAACGCTAGTAGCAACAAAGGTGTATCACCGTCAACTTGATATTCTTCAAGAGAGAATTTGAGGTATCGAATTGCTGCTCCTGGATTGGTAGCAAACCGTTCAGTGAGATATGCTCGCCATGTTCTCAGCTTTCTCATTGTTGTGTCTTCTTGTATTCTAGCCAATAACTTTTTGCACGTTCAATATTCCCGGTCTGCGATGATTTATCACCGTCACAAAGCAAAAGTACAACGGAGTTCAAAAACTCCACCACCGACAGTTCTGAAATCGCCAAAATTGCCAAGGGCGAGCCGGTCAAGCCGCTTTTGAATTCTGTCTTGCGTCTCATGATTCTGAATTGATTCAAACCATTCCGTAAAAGGTTCTCGTCCGTTTGATGTTTTGTAGAATTGTAGTTCTCTTGGATGTATATGCCGCATTGTTGATTATTATTTACATAAGTACGACAATTGCATCATTCTGGAGGAGACAATCGCGTCCGATGAATAAAAAGTTGGGAAATTTCGAAGTCCTGCCAGCATTTCTGTCACCGTGGGAAAGGAAGTCAGACCTCCGGTTTGTTTGAATACTTTTACTGACGCACTCTCCTCAAAATCTTATGATAAAATACCCAAGTATTGTGAAATCCTCTTCTTCTGTTACGATTCGCGCCTCTGAAGATGACAATATTGATTCCAGAATCTTTACATACTTTACATTTACATTTTTCCCAAGGACGTTCACTCAGTAACGCTTGATGTGTTTCAGAAAAATGATGATATGTTTTCTTTCGTTGAAATAGTTCACTGTATCCATTAACGCTCTCAAGAACTTCTTGTTCTGATATTTTTTCTTCATCAAAAAGTTTAAGGTTCGTGAGACATTTTCTTTCCAATTCCTGTATGGCACCATTAGCATACTTAGGATCAGATTCCGCAACTTGGCGCATCGGTTTTGACGTACTAAAGGGGATTCGTATGCTGCCGTACCATTTTCCATATTCTCCATCGTCCACAAAATAATTCTTGCTTGGACATGCCCATGCTTTTCTCAAGTAAGATGCACTGTCGAAACTTGAAACGCCAAGATTTCTAAAGATCGGTTGGAGATTCGGTCTCAGAATACCAAAAAGGTGTACCCAGATATTTTCATTTTCACGACAAGTCTGTCTCTGTAGTTCTTCTCGAACGGCTGCGACTATCTCCAGAATATCTGCATCTTTTCTCCGTACTAATCCGCCTAAAGCAATGTGCTTATATCCCCACTCAACATATTCGCTAGCAAAATTAGCGTAATGTTTGGCGGTAACGCCTTGTATGCTACCAATTGGCACAAACGGATACTGCTGCTCGCGATGAATTTCTAAAAACTCCTTTGCATACTCAGATGTTAATTTCATCCGATATCTTTGTTTCCTTTCGGATATTGACGAAATCGGAATATGATCAACAGATGTCCCTAAGTCAAAACCAAACTGATTGTACAAGGAAGCCGCCTTCTCACAGGAAAGTGGTGGTTCCACAGCATCAATATATGAAAAAGCCCCACAATCACCAAATAATAAAAGTTTATCAGGAATCTGCATTTCGTCTCGAAAATTAGAAGAAGCCTTTTTATCAAGACGGCTAAGTCGTCCATTCCGAATTCGCAATTGGGCAAGACTAACCAATAGACCGTCATAAGGGGGATCATCCTCAAAAATCTCGTGGGCATACTTTCTTTCTACTTTCTTAGACTTCCGAATTTCATCTGTCTCCTCGGCATGAAAAGGTTCGTAAACATAATCATCCCAATCCGGAAAAAAGTAAAGATAAGGACGTTTATCTGATTGCTCTTGAGAATTGACAGGGGCAGTTCTATTTGGCAAACCTTCAAGCCACTGTTTCATCTTTTGTTGTTTTTGCCCAATCCCACCGTCTGCATACGCAATGATGTCGGGACTAAATAACGACTCAATACAGGAAACTGCTGGTAAGTAGTCTCTGCCCATATTAACAAAAACGGATTTCGGTATCTCCAGTTTTTTCAGATGTTGCCTTACCTTCTGTCTTACCTTTTGTGCCGTTTCTTTCTTTAATCGCTCGTTATAGGGTTCAATAAGTGTTGTAGCATCAATAATTTTATATTTACCAGAAATAATTTTTATTTTCAGACCGGGGGGCCATCCTTTTTCTCTCAGGAACTTTCGGAGAACTCGGAAGTTTGGACCATCGTAGATTTCAAGTGCTGGAGCGCGGCCATAATCCTCCCGTTTCTTACTGGAACACCCTAAAACCAGTAAATAACCTCCAGCAGATTGATGCGGATGAGATTCCAAACATTCCGGCATAATTAATATTCCTATTCTACGCGGCATTTTTACTCATGTCTAAATTCACACCTCTATAGCCTCTTAGGAATTGTCCCTCCACAGATTCGCTATTGGACTAGGTTTTTTCGTTCCCGGTTCACTGTATCTATCTCTAACCTTGACCAATGTAGACATTCTGATTTTCAAAGCATCTCCTGTGACGATAGCAACTCCAGCTTCAACCGTTTTTAATGCTTCCAAATCTTCATTAGATAAAGATTCACCAACATTACGGATGTAAGCCTGATCGTCTGGGTTAACGACTCGGTGTAAAACCAGCGTATTGGCTTGAGAGACAGTTAGTTGATCTACAGAAGCGGGCTTTTGTGAGATGACAAGCATACCAAGTCCCATTTTCCGTCCTTCAGTTGCAATTTGCCTAGCTGCGAGCCGAGCAGCTCTTGTCGCGGGATGCATCTCACCGGTAGAGCTGCTTTCATCTTGACGTGGGATTAAGGTTCTCGCTTCTTCAAGAGCAAACAGCACTGGATGTGCATTGTCGCCCATAACAAAACGCTTCGATTTGTATTCATCAAAAGCAAATTCCATAACAGCATAAATCAAAGCTCGCCTTGCGTGATCGTTTTCCAAATCTGACAAATCAAATATTGCTGTTGCTACCTCAGATAACTTTCCTTTCGTCTTACAAAAAGCACTGATAAAACTACTAATATCCAAAGATGCACAACCTCGTCTTACCAAAGATTCAATAGTCCGGATTGCTCTATCGACGATTCGTAGTAGTGGAGTCCTAGAACTATTATCTTCACGTAAATTATTGGTAATACACTTTCTGAGGAACCTAAGAAGTTCGGTATCTGATTGATTTGAGTTTATTGAACCCGACAACCACCTAATTACATGACCCTCTTGTGCCACCGAAAACCCTTCTCCTGCTATAGCCTCGATTAATCTCATCGTGAAATAAGGACTTTTACCAGCATACAATCGGAGGGTCGGAAAAGCGTTAAACTTGATAGTAAGTTTCCGGCTAACGAGTCCTTGGGGTAATTCGTTTTGAAAATTAAGTTGCTTAATTTTTTCAATCAATTGGTTCAGTTGGGGTTTTAACTCTTCAGTCGCCTTCGTCAAATCATCAATCATCAAACTCCGATCTCTAATTGCGCAAAAATTCAGCAACCGATAAAAAAGGTTTGCTGTTTCCAATTCCTCATTGATAGTTATATCCGCAAGATTATTGAAAGATGAATCAAAATTATTCCATGGTGCAATTGGGCCCTGTTGGACATCACTTTTTATTTTTTCCCTGTACTCCGATATTTTGTCGATCAAATCTGTATCATTGTCGATTATTTGTGATATTTCTGAAGAATCATTGTAGACATCTTGACGTATTCGATTAAGATTACAATAATCAGAGTGTGGATCAAATACAATAGTTTTCGCACCGCGGAACATCAGATCTTCTAAAAGTACAGCCGTAGTGGTTGTCTTGCCCATTCCGGTCATACCGAAAACGCACGCGTGCATTGTAATAATTGAGTCCGCATTTAAAGATACCTGGGCATGAGTTTTCCTACCGGGGATTTCTACATATCCTAGATGAACATGCCATGCTTCATCTGCTGAGTAAAGTTGGCTAAGTACCTCATCAGATAATTCTTTAACCTCCTGCCCGGGTTTTATCGGATGTGTCAAGAGTTCTATCTTTTTTGTTTCGCCGTTATATAGACCAACGACTTCACACTTGGCTTGGTAAAGCGTGAATCGCCGTGACATCATGTCTGGAAATCTAATTCCACTACCATCCCCTTCTGAGTAGAATTTTGCCGTATCTTTTGCTAAAAGTGGATTTTCTGTATTCACGTCGACAACACGCGCAACAATTCTGCTGCCATCTTCCTGCAAATCAAATTCAACATAGGCGAACTTTAATTGATTTTGACGTTGTCCATCTGCATCACCGAACAAAAAGGAAAATTCCCGCGTTGATGTTTCGCCAAAAATAACGCCCAAAGCCATTGTTTTCCTCCTTTCACTCTCGTCCATAAAAGTCTCTGCGAAACTTCTGGGTTGCTCCTAGAAAAACCTGTCTCAAATTAGTATCACTCAGTCCAAGTTGATGAAAAACTCTAGTAGTCTGTTCAACGAGGTATGATTCGGTGACTGTAGAAATGATTTCTCTGGGCATCCGTGCCATTTTATCGGCATAATACAAAAATATTGGTAATCCGCAACTGTTGTATGGAAGACTGGTGACATAGATCGAAGCCAGCACCTCTTTCCAATTTTCTGCTTTTCCTTGCTCTAAAAATTCCACTCGGATTGGCGTTTTGAGTGGACTAGTTCGAACAAAACTCATTAACATTCTGTAGTCTTCGAAAGGGTATAAGGCGTTTACGATCCGGTTCATTATGTTTTCCCTTGCTGGACTTTCGTAAATAGATGAAGAGCCGAATCTAAACCCGAAAATATCTTCATTCCTCTTACAAGTCAAGTATCTTCGAATCGGCACAGGATTTGTAAATTCGGATTCTATTGAGTGGTCATCATCAAACTTGAGCGAAAAGGCCCCAATCATTTCATCATCCCACCCAGACTTGTCAATGAGGTCCCGAAACCTTTCCTTAGCGAGCTTCTTATTAAAATTTAAGTTGTAAGCATTAAACAATCGCCTGAGAATTTTTCTCTCCTCGGCAGCGCGTAGTCCAAAGTTCTCAATTTGGTATTGGACATACAATTTCGAATATTCCTTCGATCTAGCATTTTCTATGCAGCCAATTATAGGGAACCCCATCTCATTGGCGAGATCTGATAACATCCTGAGAAGAGAAAAGTAAAAACAGATTCCTGATATTTCCCCTTTCTGTTGAATCCTATCCCTGATGTCTGAAATTCTTTCCTGTGGAAACAAATCAATGAAATCGCCCAAGCAATCTTGAAAAATTTCCTCATTAACTATTGAATCTAACAGACCACCATTGGCAATGTCTTTCATTTCTTCTATTGGAGGAGAGGTGTCAGCAGTAACGACTTTTCTCAAATCTTCCTTTCTAAAGAGTAGATTTAGAAAAGGTGCAATTTGCCTGATTAGCGGACCATGAAAAATAATGGCATATATAGGCTCATTCGAACGCTGAAGAATTTTGGCTGTGTAAAAGGCAACATACAAATTAAGGATATATGTCAAGAAAACCATTTTTCTATCAAAATCTTCTTCATCTTGAAGGTGCAGAATTGATGAGACAGCAAGTATTTTTTCCTTTGGTGGGGCTTTGTCTTGAGGGATTTGGTATCCGAATGCACAACTATGCCTGTACGCCACTCCACCCGCAAAACTCTCTTCATCAATAATAGACTCATCCACCGAAATGATCCATTTTCCTTCCATTTTAGTACAGACTTTAGATAGGATATCCTTATCAAATTTTGTCCGTCCAATAGTATACTGAAAAGATTCTATATCTTTTTCATAAGGAGTGCCAATAATATTCCTAATGTAATCGTTTCCTAAAAACTCAACGTTCGTACGAACTTTCTTCTCAAGGTCTCCTTCAGACAAATCATCAAACTGGGTCAGAATATTTTCTAATACGCGCTTGCTAGCATCTTTAAATGCAGCATCTACTATAAAGGGAAGAAATAGTTGGTTATTCATGTATTCCGTTTCCATAAAGCGAGCAATTTCCAGTACCACTCAGGTGTTGAGGTAAGACAGACCTGTTTTCAATCAGTATGGTAAAAACCCTTATAATTATGTCCAATAGAGTAGCATACTCATTGGTTAAGGCATTCAGAAGACAAAGCTCGCTTACCAACAAGTTCTTGATACATTTCCTAATCCACTCTTGGCAAGGTTGGCAAGGTCAAACGCGGACGCTCACCGAAATCAGGAACTTCTGGCGGATTCTCCTCCATCTGACGGAGGAGTTCTCCAATCGCGCGGTCAAGCTGCGGATCGCCTTCTGTCGCATAATCTTGCGGACGATAATCCACTTCAATATCTGGATCGGTGCCATAGTTTTCAACACTCCAGCCAACATCAACAAACCAGAAAGAATACTCCGGCTGCGTTGTGCCACCTCTATCCACAAATGCCTGATGCGGCGAGATACCGATAACACCTCCCCACGTCCGCTTGCCGATGAGTAACCCCAACTCCATCAGCTTGAAACAGTGCGAGAAAATATCGCCATCCGAACCCGCATTCTCATTCGTGACAGCCACCATCGGCCCTAAAACGGAAGCATCTGGGTAAGGGTGTGGCGTGCCCCAACGCGGAACGTCATAGCCAATGCGGCGGCGAGATAATTTCTCTAAAAGCAGTTGCGAGACATGCCCACCACCATTGTAGCGGACATCAACCAACAGACCAGGATAACTCACCTCGGCAAGAAAACCGCGGTGGAACTCCGCATACCCGCGCCGTCCCATGTCAGGGATATGTACATATCCGACTTTACCATCCGTTTTTTCATGGACATACTGCCGATTTTGGGATACCCATTCTCGGTACCGAAGTTCACTTTCACTTTCCAATACCTTGAGCGTGACAACATGTTCCTCACCATCATCCGCACTTTGGAACGTCGCTTGAACCTCCTGATTTGCGAGACTCACGAGCAGTTCACCCGGTGAAACGGTTTCGCTGACACGTTGTCCAGCAATAGCCAGTAAAATATCGCCTTCCCGAATATTAATCCCCGGGGCATTGAGTGGTGAATCCTTTGTCGCCTCCCAGCCGTCACCGCGAGCGATGTGTGTGATACGATAACCATTACTCTCCGCATCGTAAGCAAAATCAGCTCCGAGGAACCCCTGCGCGTAATTTGGCGAACTCCGATAATCTCCACCCATTTCATACGCATGTGAGGTGCCGAGTTCCCCCTGCATTTCCCACATCAAGTCCGAGAATTCACCGCGCGTTGCAATCCTTTTAAGGAGCGGCAGATAACGTTGATAGACATGCTCCCAATCCACGCCGGACATATCCTCTGTCCAGAAATACTCCCGCTGGAGCCGCCATGCCTCCCGGTACATCTGATGCCACTCAGCTGTCGGGACAACGGAGGCTTTGATACGATTCAGGTCAATCCAACCGCTCTGTCGACTTGGACCACCGCGACTCTCGGACTTGGAATCGCCTTCAACCTTTTTACCCGCCTTGATAACGCGTAACCGACTTCCAGTGGAATAGACTAGCGTTTTTGTATCACGCGAAAGTTGAAAATCATTAATGCCAGAGATAAGCGTTTCCTTTTTCTGCTCTTTGAAGTCATAAGCATGAAGGACACCTCTCGGTCTGCTCTCCTCATCGTCTGAGGGTGTATCTTGCACAGGAAACGCAGTAAAAATCGCTTTGCCTTCAACACCAGCGATCTGTCCGTAACGTCCGTGTGGATACGGGAATGCAACAATCCGTTGTGTAATACCTTCCAGATCTATCGTGATCAATTTCTCGTCAGATGCCTTATCCTCGTCATCCTGTTTCTTCTCGCCTTCCTCTTTCTCATCTTTATCTTCCTTTTCCTCTTCAAGCGGCCGAGGCTCCGGGATAAACGGATTGCCCAATGTCTCTTGCAAGGTCACCAGCAAAGGACGCATCGCCGTAGGAAACCCAAGATCAAAGTGGAGAGCATCGTAGACCGGATTGAACTCGCGATAAGAGAGAAAATAGAGATATTTCCCCTCTGGATCCCACGCCGGACCGAAATCGTTGAATTCTGGATCCGTGATGAACCACGTCTCACCCGTTTCAATCTTACAGAGTTTGATTGAACGAGTGGTTTCTGTAGATGCAAAACTATAAGCACACCATTTACTATCAGGCGACCAAGCTACATCTCGGATATTCTGATAATATCCTTTGTCAAGCACCCGTATCTCTTGTGTCTTTAAATCGATGTGCAAAAGCTCAAGACGATTATTGATAAGAAGCAATCGATCCTGATCGCCACCTTCGGTTTGCGGAGCGACGGCAAGTTGTCGAACATGCCCGATATCAAGGGCATCAAGCCGGAGTATATCAGCACTCCCATCGCGTGTATGGATTTCGAGTGCCTCTTCACCCTCGGCATCAGAAAGCGTAACGAGGCGTTTACCGTCATTGAGCCACTCAGTGAAACGGTAACGTGTTCCGCTGTGCTCACCGTGCTGGAGAACCGCACCTTCCCAATTCGCCATTGTAAAGGGTTTCCCTCGGACCGTCACTGCCAATGCATGACCATCTGGTGTCGGGGCATAATCCTGTAGATAGCGCGACGGGCTGATGAACTTCCGTTGTCGTTGGGTACGCGGGCTGTGAAAATCGACATCAACACGGGTTTCAGTCCCGCTCTCAATTTCATAAACAAATAGGTCTGCCCCCGCATGATAGACGAGACGTTCACCATCCGTCTGAGCGGAACGACAGTAATAGGTATCCTGATGCGTGTGGCGTTGAATGTCTTCACCTGCCGGGAGGCAGGAATAGATATTGCCGACACCTTCATGGTCAGAAATAAAGTAGATACGTTCGCCGATCCACATTGGTGTCGTGAAATTACTATCTACGGGTGCCAGGGGCTGAAATTGCCCATTTCCTTCCGCATCAACCCAGATTTGGCCAGCAGTCCCGCCGCGGTAGCGTTTCCAGCGCGCAGGTTCACGAGTTAATCTACCGAGGACAACGCCGCCACTACCGCTGAAATCAATATGGTTCGCAGGGCCGTCCGAAAGACGTTGGGGTTCACCGCCGTCTGCGCAGATTTTCCATATCCACGGATCAAATGCTAAACCTGCATTACTGGAATAGAGAATCGTCTTGCCATCGGCATCCCAGTCGACGACAGCAGCGTTGCCTCCTTGATAGGTGAGCCGTTTCGCTTCACCGCCGAGCGCAGGCATAACATAGACCTCTGAGGGTCCCTCTTCACGTCCTGTGAACGCAATCAGTTCACCATCCGGCGACAAGCGCGGAGAACTCGCCGCACCGAGATTCGTCGTGAGTCGCCTCGCAATCCCACCCCCAACGGGGACAGTCCATAAATCATCTTCACACACAAAAACAATGGTATCCCGACAAATTGTCGGAAATCTATAATATCCTGACATTAACGCCTCCATGAGAATAAGATGGATCAAATTGGAAGTGAAGCCAATTCAGTACTAACCGCTCCTTTTTAATCTACCCACGCGTTTGGCGTATTTTTCACCGAAATAGAAAACCCAAAATCCAAGCGGGATGAGTAGGAGACCAATGATGAGGAGCAAAGACAGGTTGCTTATTTGGCTCTCAAGGGACGCGTTGTCAAGCATCGCGGCACGAATGGATCTGAGTGTATACGTGGCAGGCGAAATTTTGGAAATCGGTTGAAGCCATATCGGTAACACCTCGATTTCATAGTAGATACCTGAGACTAAAAGTAGCACTGACTGAATGATACCTGTTGCGGCTTGTCCCTTCTCCGGTGAGAGCAATGGAAAGATCGCCGCCATGAGACCGATCCCGATAAAAGAGAGACTGGAGATAAGAACAGTAACCCCCATCGTTAGCCAATTGGCATTGCCTAAGTTAATGTGCTCCCCAAAAAAGAACGGCATAATCGCCAAAACTAAAGCGGTACGCAGCAACCCGTACAGAATCGCAAATAGACACGAACCAACAAGGTGTGTGATGCGGTAAATCGGTGCCATAAAGGTATATTCAATCGTCCCTTCCCATCTCTCCCATGTAATCGCATCGCTCACCTCACGCATCATAATAGAGAGAAACCCCCAGATGAGTGCCCCAATGACGAGGTAAAGCACATCTTCACTGCTCCCACGTCCTACCATAATCAAGCCGATCGTGAGAGCATTGACGATGGAATAACTGAAAAAGAGGATTTCCCAGCTCATATATCGCTTCAACAGATTGAAGTTCCGCTCAATGAACGCGTAAGAGACAATTGTTTCCCGGACAAGATTTAGCATAACTTCATTCTTCCTCTTCAATCCCTTTACCTGTTAGCGCAATAAATACATCCTCCAATGTCGCGGGTGCACCGTTTTGTGAGGAGGCATTGGCGATGAGTTCCTCTACCGTCCCCTCTGCAATAAACCGTCCTTTATCGATAATAGCAATCTTGTCACACAACTTCTCTGCCTCCACCATATCGTGTGTCGTTAGCACAATAACAGCGTTCCGTTCTTGACGGATATTCTCAATAAAGGCTTGTACATCGCGCTTAGATTTTGGATCAAGTCCTGTCGTCGGTTCATCAAGCAGGAGAAGCATAGGGGTGGTGAGTAAGGCACGCGCGATGGCGACCTTCTGTTGCATCCCGCGCGATAAATGCTCCATTTCCTCAGACATTCGATTTGCATCAAAACCAAGCCTCTCCAGAATCTGTTTGGATTTTCGCTCGGCTTCGGGAGCTGGGATACCGTAGAGGCGGGCGGTGTAAATTAGGTTCTCTTCCGAAGAGAGACGTTTAAAGAAGGAAGCCTCAACAGAGACACGGTTCATCACCCGTCGGACCTTCAGACTATTTGTCACCACGTCGTCCCCAAAGACATGAATACTTCCAGCATCAGGCAGTAGCAACGTCGAAATGAGCCGAATCAGCGTAGATTTTCCCGAACCATTGGCACCAAGAATACCGTAGATCTCTCCGATGTTCACCTCTAAGGAAATGTCGTCAACGGCGCGGATGACTTCCCTCTCCCGTTTGAACATGTGCTGAAGTTTTTGATGAAAACGCAGCTTACCGTTTGTCCGCTTGGACCGATAGAAGTGTTTCGTCACGCCGCGAACAGTGAGTCCATAGATAGGTTGTTCCACACTCTTCCCTTTCACTAACCGAACTACCTCCAAAACCCTTGACATTACACATAGACTTTTATATATTATACCCAAAGCCTACGAACATTTGGTAATTATTTTCGTCAATTTGAAACTGAATGGTGTGCCTAATAACAACACTCACACCTCTTACATTGCTAGGGTCCATACACAAATAAATATAGGGAGTGCAGAAACAATGCCGAAAATCAAAGGTCCAGCTATCTTCCTCGCCCAATTCATGCGGGACGAAGCACCATACGATACAATGGAAAATATCGGGAAATGGGTTGCAGACTTGGGGTACAAAGGTGTCCAAATCCCCGGTTGGGACGATCGTGTCATTGACCTCGGAAAAGCCGCTGAATCTAAAACCTATTGCGATGAATTTAAAGGGACACTTAACGAGATCGGGCTTGAAGCGACGGAGGTCGCTGGCTACCTCGCTGGGCAAGTCCTGGCTATGCATCCCGCGTATGAAGTTATGTTTGAGGCGTTCCATCCTCCGGGTTTGCGAGGAGCCGAGAGGACAGCATGGGCGACTGGCGAATTAACGAAATGTATCCATGCTTCGGTGAATATGGGGCTGGATGTCATCCCTGTGCTTTCAGGTGGCTTCGCGTGGCACACCGTCTATCCATGGCCCCAACGTCCCGATGGCATCATAGAAGAGGCGTTCAAAGAACTCTCCGCACGGTGGCTGCCACTTCTGAATCTGGCACGCGAGAACGGTCAGGTCTTCGCCTATGAACTCCATCCGGGTTCGGACATCTATGATGGGGCAACCTACGAGATATTCTTAGATTATACAGACAACCACCCCGCCGCCTGTCTCAACTATGATCCGAGCCATTTTCTTCTCCAACAACTCGACTATATCGACTTCATCCGACTTTACAGCGAACGTATCAAGGGATTTCACGTTAAGGATGCTGAATTCCGTCCAACAGGTCGGGTTGGGGTTTACGGTGGGTATCGGTCATGGGCTGGACGTGCGGGGAGATTCCGTTCACTCGGCGACGGAGAAGTGGATTTTACACAGGTGTTCACCCTTCTCACCGAAGCAGGCTATGATAGTTGGGCAGTGCTGGAGTGGGAATGCTGTGTCAAAAGTCCAGAGCAAGGCGCGGCAGAAGGCGCACCGTTTATCGCCAAACACATTATCGAAACGACCGATGTCGCCTTTGATGACTTCGCAGGTGGGGAGACCGACACAGGACGAAATCGGGATATTCTTGGATTGAATTCATGATATCGTAATGTAACTCAAGTTGCTATTTACACAATTTTAGAGATGCATTTGCTATTTTCATTGAAACGTTCAGGCTCTGCAGCGTTTCGTAGCGTAGGTTATTGGTCTCCTGCGTCCGAAGCTGCACACCCTAACAGGTTATGCTACATGGGGTAATGTAACAACCGAATTGGAGTAAGACACTATGGAATCTTGGAATCGGAAATTACGAATGGGCATGGTAGGTGGCGGACAGGGCGCGTTTATCGGTGGGGTCCACCGAATCGCTGCTACACTGGACCAGCAAATTGAAGTCGTTGCCGGGTGTTTCTCACGCGACCCAGAAAACACACGTATCACCGGTGCGGAGTTATATCTCGATCCGAATCGCTGTTACAGCAGCTACACAGAGATGGCGGCAGCCGAAGCAGCACTCCCTGAAAATCAACGTATCGACTTTGTAAGCATCGTCACACCAAACATATCCCACTTTGAGATTGCAAAAACATTTTTGGACGCGGGTTTCCACGTCGTCTGTGATAAACCGATGACTTACAGTCTCGATGAAGCCGAGGCACTTGTAAAACTCGTCGAAGATTCGGGACTCGTCTTTGCATTGACACACAATTACACAGGACACCCACTCGTCCGGCACGCGCGAGCGTTGTTTGCTGAAGGCTCAATGGGACAAATTCGCAAGGTCATCGTCGAATACCTCCAAGATTTCCTGATGGTCCCACACGAGAAACTCGGTCAGAAACAAGCCGCATGGCGCGTTGATCCGACACAGTCAGGTATCGGAGGTACGATGGGGGATGTTGGCACACACTGCGTGAATCTGCTTGAATATGTCACTGGCGATCCGATCGTTGAGCTCTGTGCTGATAAAACTACTTTCCTCCCTGACAGAGTGCTGGATGAGGATGTCAACGCATTGCTCCGTTTCAAAGGGGGCGGTAAAGGCGTTTTAAGCATCAGTCAGGTCGCCACTGGAGAAGAAAATGGGCTCACACTTCGCGTTTATGCTGAACAGGGTGCAGTGAAATGGGCACAAGAGAACCCGAACTATCTCGAACTCTATCGTTACGGTGAACCGAGACAGACCCTTACTCGCGGTCAGGGCTACCTATCCGAAGCCGCAGCAGCAGGCGCACGTATTCCAACGGGACATCCTGAAGGGTACTTGGAGGCGTTTGCGACGATTTATGTTGGTGTTGTCGAAGCCATCCGACGATATATCGACGGCAATCCTATGGAAACAGATGCCTACGATTTCCCGACAGTCCATGATGGATTACGGGGTATGCAATTCATCTACAAAACGGTTGAGTCTTGTGAAAACGGATCAACGTGGGTTTCAATGTGAGAAAAGGAGATAGTTATGCAAACATCTAACTCTGAACCTTTCCGTGTCGGATTTCTGAATGTGGACTCATATTCGCACATGCCATTATGGGCACCACACATCACTCCACGCATCGGCGAGAAAGATACACCCTTTACGGGGATGAGGATCACCCATTGTTGGGATATTGAATACGAAAAGGCGAAATCGGTTGCAGAACCTTACGGTTGTGAAGTCGTCAAGAATTTTGACGATATGTTGGGAAAGGTAGACGGCGTGATCTCCGGTGGCTACTATAATCATCCATGGAACCACATCCTCCATGAACCGTACCTCGAAGCGGGGTTGCCGAACCTAATCAACCGCCCGTTTGCAAACTCTCTCGCGAAAGCCCGACAAATGATCGAACTCGCGCAAAAGCACGGTGCTACTATCCTTGCTCCATCGAGTCACGAGCACAACGATGCAATCTCACGTGCCAAGGCATGGGCGAGCGATAAACAAATCATCTGCTACACGGCGACCAACTCATTTGACGATTATCCCACGCACGGAATCCATGGACTCTATATGGTTTGCAAGGCGGTTGCAGAGGCAGGAAATCAGGTTGTGTCTGTCGCATATCAAGCGGATAGTTGGCACAGTCCACCCGGTATCCTCACCTTCGAGCATGTTGATAGCGAAGGTCGCCAATTCTATGGAACACTCCATCAAGTGAGCGGTTCGTGGGGAACAGTGCAGATTCACACACAGGAAGCCTACGGCGGTGAGAATTTCAAAATCTACACTGGCACCGGCTATCCATTCGACAAAACAGAGATATGGCTGCCGACGATTTGGGCGTTCCAGAACATGGCACTCCATAACGAAATGCCACAGACGTTTGACCAGATTTTACACAAGACGAACGTCTTCCTCGCAGGCTGGAAATCAGTTCTGGAAAACGATGGCAAACCCGTGAAATTAACGGATGTCGACGAAGAATGGAAAGCCCCCGCTGAACTGCCGAACCACCCTGACCACGATACGGTTTCTCTGTTCCAGAAAAAGTTTGGAGACGCTTAATTTATAGTAAAATCCGAAAACAGGTTCACACGTGTAGCATAGGAAACCGTTGGTCTCCTGTGCCAGTCAGAACAGATAATTTCAGAGTTCGCACGATGCGATGAATGTCCAAGTAATTACGGAATCTACTATAACAGGATTTTCGACCGTTGATACTCTGATAATGGACTGTGGTTTCACGCGAATTGCCGATTCCAGTCGTGATGGGACCTCGCAATACGCTCAGGATTCAACCGACTCCGAGCGATAAATCCAGGAACGTTTTCGCGCCCCGTTGGTAACCCAATTTGGCTATAACGCGTATCAACACTCCAACGGACCGTGTCAGAACGGTTCGGGAGTCCTCGATGGACAACTCGCTCACTCGTCAGCAAAACATCGCCCGCCTCAAGTTCAGCGGTAACGACATCACCGGGTGGCAATTCCGAATCGCTGATACCTCTACCCCCTGTATGTCCAGGGGTATGATCTTGGTAGTCGTGCGCAATTAAGTCGTAGCGGTGTGAACCACGAATGACTTGCATACATCCACTCTCTTCAGTTGCCCGAACGAGCGGAAGCCAGACATTCACAACTAATGTATCACCTGCCTCTTCCGGGGTAAGATACGCCAAATCTTGATGCCACGGGATAACAGTGATTGCTTGATCGGGTAACTTGGCACGGTAATTAAATTGCGGATGTGCAAAGATCTCATCACCGATGAGAGAGCCAACGACATCGAGCAGTGCGGGTGCCGTTCTGAGCGTGAACATTCCAGCGGTTCGGATTTTCTGATCTCGGAAATAGTTGCTCCAAATCCAGTTCGGATCGGAACAAGCACTTGACACCCGTGCCAATCTCGTCTCAAATGGCTCGTCATCATACGTATCCGACGGGTCAAGGATACCGTGTCCGACCGCCGCCTGAGCTCCCTCATCAACTAATTGTGCTAATTCATCAATCAACGGCTGAAGTGCCTGATTTGGCAGTACGCCTCGGACGAACAGAAACCCGTCTTCGTGAAATTGCTGCTTCTGTTGAGGTGTGAGACCGCTCTGCTGAGGGGCTTCCGAATTGTGTTGTGTAGACATTTTTTTAATGATGTCCTCCTGGGCTGCTACATCCGTTGTCCTTTCAGGTTTTCGGTCAGTTGTAACTGGGTTTGTCTTCTGGACCCTTCCTTTGAAACATGAAACCAAAACCGTAGCCTGCAACAACAGCGCAACGAGCGTCGCTTAAACGTCATGTAAATTAAAAAGACTGAATCGCGACGGCACTGCCTATCTCGCTGGATTTCATTGCTCCATCGAGCATTTGCATGAGCATCACTGCCTGCGAACCCGGATTAAGGGACTCATCTCCATCCCGAATTGCCCGAATGAACTCTCGTGCCTGAAGCGTTATATCATCTGCCTTTTGTGGCGGAGCTTTTACGGGTTTGACCTTAACTCCATCCGGGGTCCCAACCAGCAGATTTCCACTTTCAAGACCTGCCTTTGTGCCGTAAAGTTGAAACTCCTGAGTCTCGCTTTTGACCAAATCGCTTCCCGTCGCTGGAGCCTGTCGGTTCGTAGTATTCAGCGAAAACGCGACAGCAAAATGCAGGGTGCATCCGTTCTCAAACCGTACAAACCCGCACGCAGCATCATCTGCGGTGTAGGTTTGTTCAGGGGGTGCCAGATCGGAAAATGTACAGTACAGTCCAGCCATAACCTCTGTTGGACGTGGGCACCCCATCATAAACCAGACGTTGTCAATCGCATGAATACCGAGATCAAGGAGAACTCCACCCCCCTTGGCTTTATCGTGTCGCCATCCCCTTGCAGAACACCACCGTGTGCGTATCCACCGAGTCTCAGCGTAATATACGTCCCCGAGTTCCCCAGCCTGCACAAGCCTGCGTCCCTCCATCAATTGGGACGTGAACCGCGATTGACGGACAAACATATAAACGAGACCTTTGGTCTCCGCAAGTTGGGTGACCGGCATTAACTCCGTCGCATCATTTGACGGCGGTTTTTCGCAGAGCACATGTAATCCAAGTTGCACCGCTTCCTGCGAGACAGGGGCGTGCATCCACGTCGGAAGCCCAATGCAGACTGCGTCTAAATCGCACGCGGTGAACATCTGTCCATAATCATCAAAAACGCGGACCCCCTTAATCCCATCCAAGACCCTTTTCCTACGGGTGGAATCCGGGTCTGCCAAAGCGACGAGTTCCACGTTCGGCTCTGCAGCAAGAATAGCGGTCGTGCTGCCGATTGTCCCACCAACACCAATGATCCCAACTCTGATTGCATCTTTCATCCATACTCTCCATTTCTATCAATGCAGTTTGAATACACTACAGGCGCGATCTCCGAATCACGATACACCACTCATCAAAATACTTGACATTTCTTGTATATCCGTATAGAATAACGCAAGTTGCTACTCACAAGATTTAGGTATCCAGTCCCATTTTTCACTGAAACGATCTCATGATTCGGAGGCATTTCGTAGCGTAGGAAACCGTGGGTCTCCTGCGTGCTTAAGATGCACAACCTAACAGGTTATGCTACAAGGTGGCAACTTGGGTTAGAATATATCCGAATTCGATCTGAAATCCAATCCAAAAGGAGGAAATTCTTCTCATGTATCGTCACTTTTTCCTACCGATTTTCGTGTTACTCTTTGCTGTAGGTCCCGTTATCGCTGAGGGTGAAAAACTTGTTCTCGTTGGCTCTGGTGAACCCGACCCGAAGGACATTCCTCTTATAGAACACCTCGAAGAGTGGGGTTATGTCGTTGAGTCGCATCAGCATTTGGCGAAGCACCCTGTTAATCTGGCAGATATAGATCTTGTATTCATTTCGGAATCAACTTCCAGTGCCAACATTCTGGACGCATACAAGGACTCATCTGTCCCAGTCGTCAACGCAGAGACGTGGACATACGATGATATGGGATTCGCGGCAGACGGTACGTTCAATTCCGATCCAGGCACCGAACTGGCTGTCGTTGATGCTGAGCATCCGATTATGGAAGGTTTTAAGGGTGACATCGCAGTCAGCAAACCCGCGGCACCACTCATGACGTGTAATGGTTTTGAAGGCGATATCGAAATATTAGCCGTGCGCGCCGACAACGACGATTTCGTTGCTATCTCTGTCTACGAGGAAGGGGCGAAACTACTGAAAGGCACAACGAAGGCACGCCATGTTAACATTTGGCCCCACTCTACCGGCTGGCTGCAAGTAACAGACGATGGATGGGAACTCATCCACCGCTCAATCCTTTATGCCCTCGGCCAGATTCCATTTGATGTCGAGCCACAAGACAAACTCGCTGTCACTTGGGGACAGATTAAAGCAGCGCGTTAGCTGCCACTTCCTACAATAAAGATGCCGACCCCGCGTCCAGAAATACCGCACAATCTGGATGTGTTTGTAAAATTGAAGCCGGGTGCATCGGCGTTATCTCGCCGTGTAGGCACTTCAGGACAGCTTCCGCTTTCCGTTTATCTGGCACGGTGCAGACGATCGTTTTCGCCTTCATGATCTGAAAAATGGACATTGAAATTGCTTGGGTCGGCACATCATCAATCCCAGCAAACCAGCCCTCACCGACCTGTTGGAGTCGGCATGCCTCATCTAATTCGACCAAAATATAAGGATCCTCTGTCTCAAAATCCGCCGGTGGATCGTTGAAGGCGAGGTGTCCATTCTCACCGATACCTACGAACGCTACATCAATCTGATGCTGTGAGATAATCCGATTGAGCCGATCACACTCGGCTTGCGGCTCGTCCACTTCACCGTCCAAGAAATGCACCGTTCCAGGGTGAACAATGCTCACGAGACGTTCTCGCAGGTACTTGCGAAAACTGGCGGGATGTGTCTCAGGAATGCCGATGTACTCGTCCAGATGGAACATCGTCGTGTTGTCCCAATCAATCGTTTTATCAGCAGTGAGTGCAGCAAGAAAGTCAAATTGAGATGCCCCTGTCGCAACGATGAAGCTGGCATGTCCATTTGCATCTAATGCCTCGCGAAGCTTTTTACTTGCGAGGTGTGCTGCTGCTTCGCTCGTTTCCCGTTTGGTTGTTGCTTTAAAAATATTCATTTTGATAGAATCTTCGTGCTTTTTATAGCAAGTTTTTGGCTTGCAAACTACGCCAAAAATCCCGTTTCCAACTCGGTGAGAGGGCGGGTAGTTTTCTGGCTCGTGCGATTTTCTCGTGATTGTCTGTATCAAAATAACGGAGGTTAAGTATCTCTGTAACGCTCATCGGTTCGGAAGCGATTTCAATGCACGTAATCGAATCGCCCGCAGTGATCTCGCCTTCTTCAAGCACGCGAAAATAGAAACCGACGCGCCGACTCTCTAAAAACTGTTTGGCGAATTCCGGCAGTCCCATCTTGTATGCCAACTTGAAACACGGCACACGGGGTTGCGTAATCTGTAATTTTACCGTTGAACCTATCTGAAAGACATCGCCAATATGGACCGATTCCTCTGATAGCCCCTCCACAGTGAGATTTTCGCCAAACTGCCCATAGATCAAGTCGTCTCTTTGCAACGCCTGTTGCCAGTGGGCGTAATGCTCAAACGGATAGCCGTAGATGGCTTTATAGGTGCCACCATGCACACGTAAATCGCCTTGCCCATCACCGTCAATGTTTTTCTCTCTGAGCATGACACTCCCTGACACCGGTTCTTTGAAAATCCCTGTCTGGATAGTCTTACCGCCGTATTGAATAGGTTTTGGCTGTGAAACGTTTATAGATAAGAGTTTCATATTCGCTTTAATATACTGATTCTTCCAAGTTATGTCAAGTGCAACATTTCAGCACTGCTGTGTTTCATTTTTCACATTTTTTCTGCGATGCAACCTTTCGCCTTTTAAATCGCGTCTTTAGTAGTAACAGCAGTATAAGAATCGCACGTTAATAATGAGGACCCTTAGTCATTTAGGAGAGACTTGATGAAAAACGAAGATGCGCGACTGGTTAACCAATTCTTAGCAGGTGACGAAGGTGCCTTCACCGCCTTGGTAAAAAAACACGAGAAAAGCATCCATGCCCTCACATGGCGGAAGGTTGGCGACTTCCACATCGCGGAGGAACTCACACAGGATACCTTCCTCAAGGCTTACCAGAAACTTGGGACACTGAAGAATCCGAATCAGTTCGCTGGATGGCTCTACGTAATCGCCGATCGGCTCTGCATCGCTTGGCACCGAAAGCCGAAACCAGCAATGGAATCTTTGGAAACCATCAGTGGAGAAAAGATCGAGGAATCATCTTATCGTCACTACGCAAATGAACAGGGAAAGGAAGCCTCCACTGAACACCGTAAAGAATACGTCAGAAACCTCTTAGAGGAGTTACCAGAGAGCGAACGCACAGTCGTAACACTCCACTACCTCGGGGAAATGACGTGTAAAGCGATTAGCGAGTTTTTAGGTGTCTCTCCGAACACGATTAAGAGTCGTCTCCAGCGTGCACGAAATCGCTTAAAGGAGCAAGAAACCATGATTCAAGAAACGCTTGGCAGCGTACATTTACCTACGACTTTCACAGAGAACATTATGAAGAAAGCCTCTGAAATACGACCAATATCTCCTACCAGTAGCATACCGCTTCTGCCCTGGGCAATCTCTGCGGCAACAACCATATTTATTTTTTTACTAATGGGTGTAGGTTCTCAATACCTCGCCCGCTTCCAGAAACCCTATAACCTGAACGCCCGATCGGAAACCACCGTCGAAATCATCGATGCTCCCATAGTTCTTGACACACAAGCAAAACCCGATTTACGGAACCAAGTTGGACGTTTTGATACCACTGGTAAGAACAGAGGTACCGGTCCACAAGTCTCGGAACCTGTTCTGCTTGCCGCCGCGCAGGTAGAAAAAGAGACGCGTCCGTCAACAAAACAGCAGTGGATACAGGCAAGTGGTCCAGACAAAGGAAGTTCAGTGTCTGGTTTATTGGCAAGTTCTTCGGGAGATGTCTATGCGGCTTCACCAATCGGTATCTACAGATTAGCCCCGGATGCTCCCGCATGGACGCTCGTTAGTCCACTCCCACCGGGTGCTTCTGTAGACGCTTACGGCATACGGATGGCAGAACGAGACGGCATCCTCTATCTCGTCTTTCCTAATGGTGTGTTTGCTTCAAAAGATAGAGGCGAAACATTGACAAAGCTCGGCGCGCGTCCAGAGGGTCGCGCCCTTGGACTGGCGGTAACCGATGATGCATTCTACCTCGCGCTTCGAGGGAATGCAGGCATCTTCCAATCCACAGATGGAGGTCAGCAGTGGACTCTGCTCAACACTGAAATAACAGATAGCGGTATTAATGCAATAATTGCCGTTGAAAACATAGTGTTTGTCGGCACGAATAAGGGTCTCTACCGCATGGATTCAGAGACATCAGAGAATTTGTCTATAGATACTACGAAAGCTATCCTCTCTGTGTCAGCCTCTGGAAATAATCTCTATGTTGGGACAGGTGCCTCCGTTTCTCAAGTGAAATCTCTATTGGAAAACCCAATAGAGGATCTCATGGAGGAAATTATGAACAACACCGATCCAAGGTGGGAGGTATTCCATTCAATCGATGGCGGAGAGTCGTGGACAGATATAACGCCCACAAGTAAGTCACACATGATGAGAGTTTCATCGGGTGCTACAGTTTTGGCAGCTGGAGATGCCGTTTTAGTGTTAGGTATGTTGAGTTTCCGCTCAACTGATGGCGGAAAAACATGGACAGAATTCGGTTTCAACTCCGATATGGTCGCCTCAACTTTCTCCCCTAATGTAGCAGTGGCAGCGGATGAAAATACCATTTTCAGAGACAGTGTTCGTAAGCTTATGCGCTCAACCGATGGAGGGGAATCGTGGCATCCATTTACAAACGGGATAGTAGGCACCTCAATATTCAACTTAGCTGGATTCAAAAATGAACTTTATACGAGCACCTCTAACGGTGTTTCCAAATCCCCCAATGGCGGCGAGTCGTGGAAGGAACTCACCTTGGGTTCTGGCGAACTCACGCTAAAACCATCAGAAAATGTCCGCAGTCTGATTTCTCCAAAATTAGCGATTGCTGATGGTGTGCTTTATGGAGCCACAGCTGTTATCGGTCATAATTTGCTCCTCTTTCGTCTCTCTGAAAATGGAAATGTGTTAGTCCCTATCCAAGGGATCCCTGACCTTGAACGGGCTGCTTCCACCAAAGATATAAAGGAATCGAGAGAGAAATTGTTCCAATTCCCAGGATTTCCCACGGCGTTTGCAGTCAATGGTAAGACCTTCTACGTAGAATATAGGCAGCAGCTTCTCCGGTGGAAACGCGGTGAATCGGAATGGTTTAACACCGGTCTGGTAGATGCAGGTAAAAGTGATAATCCTATGGAAGGCCTTAAACTGGCTGTTTCAGAAGAGACCGTTTATGTCGGAAAACGCGATGGCAGCTTCCTCCAATCGTTTGACAGCGGTGTTACATGGAAAGACTTGACCGCAAACCTACCATTGCGTTTTGAGCGTTTCGAGGAGATAACCTTCGCGGATTCAACGGTCTATGTTGCGACTGACGCGGGTGTCTTGACATCAAAAGACAGTGAACATTGGCGCGCAATCACTGATACAGCAGGAGGCCATACCGTCATTGATCGAATGGCCATGGATGGAATGAAGGTCTACGGTGTTGGGGACGCAGGAGTCTATTACCTGAACAGTCACGACGAATGGGAACAGATCGCGCCAGAAGTGCCGGATAGCGTCAAGGCTCTTGTTATCAACAACGATCAACTCTATATCGTTACTGAACTTCGCGGCATGTTCCACGTTTCTCTCGAAAAAGAGTGATAACGATTTAATCGACAATTCTCTCCATGTGCTTCCAGTAGAGTGGTGATCTTACCAATAGAATCACCACTCATTTTTTCCGAGGTAATAATTACAGCCAAGCCATTATCGGAATGGCAGGCTTCCTTTAGACTTGGCTATATTTTCGCTAACAAATTCCGAATTGCGCCTTACTTTCTGAACCCTCTACTTCAACTCAAGCGGTTTTTTCCTACGCCAATCGATTACGACCTCGTCTAAGGTTGCAATCCACCTCAAAAGATGCTATCATGCGGTTGAATATGCACATAACCTTGAACCTACAATGACGTGGACATAGGCAGGAGGCGAGGTTACAAACATCCCCAATGGAAACCTTGTTGGGTTGGTTTGCTGAACAATTGTCTACATTTTTTCGGGCTTTATTTTAAACACGCATTGCCAGGAGACGCAGAGAATTGAAGTTGTACGCAGGATTTTCAACAGGACTCTCTGTGATGCTGCAGGAAAAAATGCGCTCGGCGTTGACGATGTTGGGTATTATCATCGGCATTGCTGCTGTATTGGCAATGCTCGCTATCGGCGATGGAGCAAACCGCATCGTCATGAAAGAGTTTGAAAAGTATGGCAGCCATTTTACGATTCGGCGGAACCCATGGATCTGGCGGGGGGACCGTGTATTTCCAAACCGCAGCAGCGAACACCTGAAATACGAAGATGTTTTAGCGATTGAAGCCGAATGCCCCGCTGTTGAATCTGTGATACCGAGTATTGCTGATGAAGTGCTAGCGCAGACTGAAGGTGGTGCCTCAAAATGGACAGAGTATGATGGTGTCAATTCGTACTTCCCGATAGGGATGAACTGGCAGACTCAGCAGGGACGTTTCTTTTCCGAGGATGAATTCAATCATCGACGAAAAGTCTGTATACTCGGTATGGAAGTCGCAACAGAACTGTTTGGAAACCAGAACCCGATCGGTCAAGAAATCAAACTTTCACGACAAGGTGGAATCCCTGACCGCTTTACCATCTTAGGGGTTATGGCTGAACGCGGCACAAGCCTTCAATACGGATTTAGTTGGGACGACATCGTGTTTATACCCTTGACAACCGCGCAAGACCGATTCAGAGGAACACACTATGTCAATTATCTCAGCGTCAGAGCGACGGATACTGATTCCATCGAAAAAGCCGCTGAGGAGGTGAAAACCGTTTTAAGAAAACGGCATAGGAATCAAGACGATTTTTTTGATATTAGTTTTCATACCACCGCTGTAAAGGAACTCGATAGAATCAGCCGAATTATTAAAATCATGCTCAGCAGTATTGCTGGATTTTCGTTATTTGTAGGAAGCGTTGGCATTATGAATATGATGTTAGTTTCAGTGAACCAACGCACCCGTGAAATTGGCATCCGCCGTGCGATCGGAGCCAAACGACGTGATATTCTCTTACAGTTTCTATTTGAAGCTGTCGTGATGTGCAGTGCCGGCGGCTTACTGGGAATTCTCCTCGGCATCGGGACTGGTTATCTTTGTTCACACATCGCTGTCAAAGTCGTTAAGGTAATTCCACAGTGGCCAGTCGTAATCTCCCTCCACTGGATGACAGTCTCTGTCAGCATCTCAGCCTGCATCGGTATTCTGTTTGGGATCTACCCTGCGATCCGTGCCTCACACATCTCCCCGATTGAGGCACTGCGAACAGACTGATATTTTTGTCTACGCCGATTTAAGGTTCTTCGCTAAGATTTCAATCAATCCTGCCAAGTTCGGAAACTCGTCATGTGCCTCAGGTGGAAGATCCGCAAGATGCGTCTCCCCAACAAAGCGATACATGTCCGCTGCGCCTGTCAAGATGTTCGGTGTCAGTCCGACATGTGCAAAGGTTGCCGAAATTTCTTCCATTTCGCCGATCCAGCGTCTTGCTTTCGGGGGCATACTCGGCAATCCTTTTTCCATCCTTTCAAAAAGTGCCGACTGACTCAATTGAAACTCCGCAGTGAGTGCCTCTGAAATACCTAAAACGGATGCCGCTGTGAGCAATTCGGTGCAGAGTGCTGTTAATCCTTTTGTCAGGGAGGCATAACACATCTTAATCGCCGAGGCGAGTCCTATTTCCGCGCCGAGAGCACGCACATCCAATCCGTAGTTGTTGAGTTCAGAAAACAGGTCAAGTTGTGGGCCCGATGCGTAGAAACGCGTTGCCCCCGGCGTGCGCGGTGGTGGACCGATGATGGAGGCATCGACGAACATTCCACCTGCTGCGGTAATGATATCTCCCAATTGACGAACCGTCTGTGGGGCGATGGCGTTGCAGTCGGCGTAGGTGAGGGTGGTGTCGACTTGTTGGAGTGCCTCTGCGATCGCGGACGTAGCGGACATTGCCTGTGCGGGCACCATGATTGAGAGGATGAGGTCGGCTTCGGTGACGAATTGTGGATAGGTCGGTACGTCCACAATGCCTGCTTTCTCAGTAAGTTGGCGGGTGCGTTGACTCCTTCCGTCCAAACAGGTGATGACGCGTAAACCGTTTTGGCGCAGGACATCCCCGACGGTGTGTCCCATATCACCGGGGCTTAAAATTCCGATGGTATTGAGCATAGATTACACCTCCACTCTTTTCCGACATAACTTGCACAAAATCTATATTAAATCTGAATACCGACAGTGTTGAGTGCCTTGAATACTAATATCGCCCCGAGCAGAATGACAACAGCAGCACTGACCATCGGTAGACGTTGTAACCAGAGGCCTTCACCCGTGAAACGTTCAATTACCGGTTTCGCCATCACCATCAGAATACCGATAGCAACCAATACGGCAGCAAGCCCAAACGAGAAAGCACATAGGATAATTAACCCCCATACAAGTTTGTTAAGACTAATCGCAAATAGGAGCCCAATCAGCGCATCTACGCACGGCACAATACCACCGGAGATGCCGAGTGATAACAATCCCAGAAAACCTGTTCGCTCTGGAGGCGCATGGCTATGTGTCCGCCCCCCATGGCTGTGTGTATGTCCAGGGTCATGGTCGTGATTGTGATCGTGGTCGTCTGCGTGGGGATGGTCGTGATCGTGCTCCTGTGAATGGTCGTGTGAGTGAGAATGATCATGTGAATGTCCATGATCGTGGTCGTGTGGGTGATGATGTCCATGTCCGTGACTATGACTGTGCCCGCCACCCTTGTAGTACTGCTTCATGTTTCTGGTGAGTAGCCACGCGCCGATTCCAACAATTAAAACCCCAGAGAAAAGACTCAACCACGGGACGATATCCTCCGGTGCAAACCCCTGTGCTACCAACATGACGATTCCGAGTGCTATGACGCTGAAGGTGTGTGTAAAGGTAACGACAAGCCCAAGGAAAACAGCATCAATTACTCTGCCTTTAGAGCCAACAAGGTAAGCAGCGACGATGGCTTTCCCATGTCCGGGTGTTAACGCGTGTAAGCCACCAAGCACGAATGAAACGACAAGAGCGACAATCGCCAGTTGAAGCGTAAGCGGTTGATTTATTAAATCCTTTATCCGATCTCCCGAATGCTCATGCCCCTCATCAGCAAAAGCCAATGCACACACGAGAACGCCAAAAAAAATAAAACTAAAAATATAGAAATAACGTTTCTTCAAAACAGACTAAATCCTCGCAAATTTTTGGAAACGTCTATCAGCAATGACTTCACTGACATAGATGTTCCCGTTTGAATCGATCCAAATACCGTGTGGGGAATCACTGAACTGTCCGGGAGCATCTCCCTTCTCGCCCCACCGTCCGATAACCTCACCCTCAAGCGTCATGATGCTGATGCGCTGTCCGCCTTCAGCGATATGAATGATGTTGTCACTATCAATGAAGAGATCGTTGGGAGAACGGAGGTCTGTCCACTCAGTTAAGTATTCGCCGTTGTTGTTAAAAATCTGACAGCGAAGATTGCCACGATCGAGAATATAAACGCGATCATTATGGTCGACGGTAACATCGTGTGGAAGGTTAAATTCTCCAGGTCCCGTGCCGGGTGATCCCCATGAAACGATAACCTCACCATCGGCAGTCATTCGGTGCACGCGCGACTGTCCATAACCGTCAGAGACGTACATCTCCCCTGATGCTGAAAGGACGGCACGCGTCGGTTCATTAAAAGGCCCTCCTGGTGATCCCGGTTGGTTGACAGTGCCAAAGGTCTCTAACAATTCCCCATCCAGCGAAAATTTCCGTACAGTGTGATCGACGGTGTCTGTCGTATAGATATCGTCGTCGGGACTTATCCAGATCCCGTGCGGTTTCTGAAAGATGTCCTTACCCCATTCAGTTACAAAGGTGCCATCCGCCTCGAAAACGAGCATAGCAGGTTGCGGGCTACGATTGTAGACATAGACTCTGTCGTTTGAGTCACATGCTACGCCGGAAACGAGTCCGAGCTGCGGAATCATACCCCACCCTTCCACGACTTCATATTGATAGTCACCTGTCCCAAAAGATGCCATAGTGATGCCTCCTGTTAAGTGTCAATATTTGCGTACTTAGCGACAATAGACTTCAGAATTTGAACAATACGTTCCGCTTCAAGCACACCGTTGTATCTCGGGGAAAATTCAATGTGGAGCATAGGTTTTTCAGTCTCAATTTCCTGTACAACTCCACGTACAAAAGTCCAATCATCAGTGATAGTGTAACAGCCAAAAATCGTTTGCTCTGCATTGGCATCTTTTTTCCAATTGAGCCATGCAGCGGCGAGTATTTCTCCGTAGAGTTGAAATTGCGGATTGGGGGCATTCACACCGCGTTTTGCCTCATGTACAACAAGATAAGGCGGTGCAATTCTGCCACCAACGGAGGGGGCAAGTGCCCCATCGGCTTCACCTTCAAGTTCAAAAGCGGGATATGTTGCCTTGAGAGGGATACCTGCCCAGGCTACGATTCGGTTTTGTTCTGCGAGCCTTAAGAGTGGATAAATCGCGCGTCCCCAGATCGTGGCTTCGTTCATAATGGTTCGGTGGCGGCGGTGCGCATCTGATGTTATGTAGTCTAAGTGAAGGCTTTCTTCGGAAGTCAAGGCTACCTGCATTTTTTCCCATGCCTCCGAGTCACCGTCCGCTTCGTGTAGAGTGACGAGCGTATTGATCGTTTCTTCGGTGAGTTGTGATAATGGATACGTTTGCATCGCTGAAAATCCCCTACCAAGGTGTTCTACAAAACTTCACTGCCGCTCAGGCCCTTCTGAAGCTCGCTCTAAAAGGGCTTCAAATTTGATAATATCCAATTTTGGGATATATTGCAACCGTTTTTAAAAGATCCCATTTATAAACAGAACTGCTCGGGTCATGTCTCCTTCCTGAAGACCGGTGGCGTAGAGAATATTCGTCTCGTCAACATAGGTATACCGATTCTTGCCGAAAAAGTGTGTGATTTCAAAATTCAAACGGAATGTTCGACTGAAGTCATAATGTAGCCCTGCTCCCCAGTCGGAGAGATTGGCATCGAAGTCAAAGAATCGGAAATTGAAACTGTCAAGGGCATCATTGATGAAATCAACGCGGAGGATACTAAAGTAGGCAAAAGCACGCACTTCCCGATAACTGTAGAGACTATGATCGCGGATCCACGTAAAATCAAGTTGGATACGATCGTCCCAAGAGTTTTCAGTCGCCCGATCATCCTGATTGAACTGTCCGCGGAAGTCCTCAAAATCCCTTGCCCGATAATAACTTGTATCCGTCATTCGAACGTAAGTGAGTCGATTCGACAACGCGATACGGTACGCCTCGCTGAGATCATAAGAGAAAATCAAATTTGCGTGCGCGGTATCCTGAATAATCTGCTCATCAAAATCGGCTTTGGTATAGAGATCGGCATCCAAATCATCTTGATTGTCAATTTCAACGTCGTGTAGGTCGCGTGTATAACGGAGTTTGAGTTCCGTCTGGAACATTGAGGAGATTAATGACGTGGTCGGTGCATATTTCCTAAATCGCAATTCTGCTGGATCAAGATAGTAAAGGTTGCCGCGTCTGTCAATTCCTTTGAGTTGGAGTGCAACATCGGTTTCAACTTCTCGCCGGAACGGGATGAGTAACTTCTGTGTATAAGCACCATCTGTCGTAAATCGTTGGATACGTCGGAGTCGATAACGAAACAGCCTTGTATCGCCATCATAGTGCCGTGTCGGATTGTCAAGGCGTTTCGGAAGCGTGGAGGCGAAGTCCTTTAAGTACTTCGCTGTATCAGCAATCAGAAGAGTGCCATCTGTCAATGCCGCTATCCGAAAAGGTGCGATAAATTCCCCAGCGGCATCACCATACTTCCCAAAGGCACGTTCAAATTTTCCATCGGCACTGTATTTCAGCACCCGATGTCCCTTTTCATCAACAACATAGAGATTTCCAACTTTATCCACCGCCATATCTGCAGGCTGTGCGATGTACCCTGCACCGGGTTGGTCAAGGAAATAGCGGGCAATTGTCGTGCCGTTCGCATCCAGTTTGACGATAAGTTTATTCGGCACACCGCTATCGCAAACATAGAGATTATTCTGGGCATCGGTTGCGAGTAAAAATTCTCGTTTCGTGTCTCCTTGTGGAATAATTAGCGCATAATTACCCTCTGCATCCAAGCCGGGAGCGGCGGATTCAAGACGCTTTATCCGCTGGCTCAAATCCTGAATCGGATAACTTGCGACAAATTCACCGCGTGCATCAAATTTATGGATGCATGGGCCGTAGTTGAAGATCTTGGGATCCTGCTCTTCTTGCAGGTCTGCGTCTGAAATCTCCACGAATATCCAGTCCATTACATAGATACTACTATCCGTGCCGATAGCGATAGCCGTAGGATGAATGAACCGAAATTCACTCTTGGCCTCCATCTGGATGTCGAATACAAAAATCCCCATTTCACTGAATTTCTGGATCCGGAAATTATCTGTATCTGTTACGTAAATGGCACCTTCAGTACCAAACGCCATGAACAAGGTTTTCGCGAATTGTGATTCACCCGATCCCTTCCCACCAAACGTATTAACAAATTTGAATTCCTGTGCGGCGTTCACAGACAATGGCAGCAGAAATAGCAGGCAAAACGTCAAATTTTTCAAGTCTTTAATTTTTCTTGTGGTTAAACGACAACGAATGTTTTTTTCGGATATTGTCCAAGACACCATTGATAAATTTAGGGGAGTCCGGCGTACTGTAGGATTTAGCAATCTCAACCGCCTCATTGATCGAGGTTGCCGGATCGATATCGTCGAGATAGAGAATTTCATAAGTTGCACATCGCAGAATGGAGAGATCGACGACGGGCATTCGGTGGAGTTTCCAATTTTTGGATGTGTCTTGAAGTACTGTATCAATTGCCTCCAGATGTGCGCTCGCGCCTTCAACGAGTTCCGATGCGAAAGGTTGAAGTTTCACCGATATGTCTTGGCTTTGCCAAAATTGTTTCATAACAATTGGCAGTGGTGCGGCGGTAAGTTGAATCTGATACAGCATTTGCATCGCAATGATGCGAGAGCGCCTACGAAGAGACATATTTTTAATTTACCTTGTTGAAAACTAACATAGATTTAGATGACGACGTGACCTTTTGAAGTTGAAGAAATACCCAAGCAAAAACCGCTATATTTTATTACGGACTAAGGTTTACGCTACTTTGTATTATACACAGTTTTGGAGGGCATGTCAAACCAAATTCCAACTGACCGCTGAAACCTGAACACTTCTTGGAAAAATATCGCCTTAAATTTCGGATTTTACTATAATAACGTGAGTTTGAAAAAAGTTTATGACTGAGAAAGCCTTGGTACATCGTTGATTTGCTGAAGGTCAGAGAACTTCAGCGAAGGTTTGGTTTCCAACA
>RKRR01000154.1 GCA_007571305.1 Candidatus Poribacteria bacterium
GCTTATTAGATTCTTCAGGACTTACGCATGCTGCTCTTTTGTAGCATAACCTGTGAGGGTGTGCCACGAGAACATCTGTGTTTTTTGGGTTCTCCTTCTCACAAAGCATTCTATAGTCAAAATTGCGTAAGTCCTGTTCTTATTAACAAATTGCCCTTGATAGTAATGTAAAACTGAAAGTTGAATAGACTTTCCTGATTGACGATAGTCTATTCCTCGTGGAAGTTTAACACCGTGATGGGCTAAATGCTCTTTATGAATGCGGCGCAGGTCTTCCCATATAAAGGATCTCCCTTCTAATTTCGCAGCAACACCTGTTGAACCCGAATCTGCAAAAGGATCAAGAACAAGGGCTTCCGGTGCAGAGAAAATACGGATTAAGTGACGAAGTAAATCAACAGGTTTCGCGGTGATGTGCCCATATCGTTCTCTTGGTTTTTGGACAGGAATCACAGTGCCAGGAAAATGAAGTGGATCAACAACAGGGTTCCGAATATTTATCAAACCTGTTTCCCACTTGTCCCAATTATCAACAAAAGTGCCTTCACGTGGAGCTTGAGCGAGGACAATCATTTCACCTTGAGGCTTGAGTTGTGGTGTTTTCCGTCCGTCTAACTTTTGAATCAGCCTCTCTTTTTCTTCTTCTGGAATATCGCGTTTCCGAATAAAATGCTCTTGTGTGAATGCCTTTGCCTGTCCTTCATAACGCCACAGTAATACGTCTCGTATCTCAAAACCGACATTTTCTACCGAGATAGCAGTTCTGTGCACCAAACGATTTTGGCTAAAAACAAGGCAAAATCCACCTGGGCGAATAACCCGTATCCATTCCTTTGCTACAGACGTTAGAAATTTTTGTAGTTCTCGCCCCTGTTCAACAGAGAATTTCATACCTACTGGAAGTGACCCGATCACACCGTCTTTTACACGAGATTTTAGTTTCTTTGTATCCCAATCTGAATCCATTCCATCAATAAAGTATAGTGGATCTGTCAAAATAAGAGAAACCTCATTTGTCTCAACTTCCAATATACCAAGCCGGCAATCTATATTCTTAATATATTCATCCATCAATAAACTTCCTTACTTGCGGAAGTTGTTATTTCGTTGCATGTGATGCTACCTTATCAGGGGCTTTAAGAAGAAATGCACAAGTGTAAAAAAAGGCTGGTTTCCCAACTGCTCGAAACGCGCCTATTTATCTATCGGGTAAGAGCTGTCACTCGATAGCGAGCTGTGGCATGTGAAGGAAAAGGGTGCTACCAAGTACGAGTAAAATTCATTCTACCTGTAAGTCCGGTTTCACCTTCGTCCTTTTTGGTTTCATATCCGATGTATATGCCAAGTGTATTGTTCTCACCATAACCGATGTTCAAACGTCCACCGAAATTGAGAGGCCATAGTCCACCACCATCACCGAGACCGAGCACGGATTCAAACTGCGGACCAAGGGCGACAGTTTCATTGAGGGCATAGGTAAAATAAGTACGATTATAGAGTTCGTTAAGGCTTTCGTCATCAAATATAGAAGAAATTGTACTGATTGTCCAATGGAAACCGAAGATTTTACCAGCAGGTAGGATCGCAAAAATTTGGGGGTATAAGGCATAGGGACCATCTGGACTTTCATAATTGAATCCAACCCCAAGCATCGGTGTTAGCAGCAGTGCCATACTGTCATTAGTGATAACAGGGAATGAAACCCCCATATCAAACTCGCCCAGATGATCGTTAACGTAGATGTTGGAGTAGAACGAAACGTCGCCGAGTGGATGGCTCGCACCCACCAAGAAATAGGTGCCTAAACTATCAACATTAATTTGGAACCAGCCTGTAATATTTGGTTTTTCTTCTGCCTTTTCGCCCTCTGTTTCATGCGTATCGGCGAAAGCAGTAGAGAAACTCACAACAGACATCACGCAAATTATTACCAGAATAGCTAACGTAAAGAGGTTATTGAAAATCTGTCCTGGAGGTCTGATACGGCTATTCATGAAAATATCCTTTTTTCATAAGTGGGAGAGACACCAAAACTTCGCCCTACAAGTATTTCACAATGTGACTACAGCAATATTTCGTTAATAATAACGCAAGTTGCTACTCACAAGATTTTAGGCATCCGGTCCCATTTTTCACTGAAAAACGTTCAGGATCCACAGCATTTCGTAGCGTAGGAAACCGTGGGTCTCCTGCGTCTGAAGAGGCACAACCTAACAGGTTATGCTACACAACTGGCAATTTGGGTTAATAACAGGGATCCTCTCACTGCTTTTAATCAGCTTGTTCAACCTGTCCCATAAGCCGTTCCAGCTTACTCGGATCCTTGATACCCTTTGAGGCTTCAACCCCAGAACAAAGGTCAATGCCGTGAGGTCGGATGGTTTCAATAGCGGCTTTGACGTTCTCTGGACGAATCCCACCTGCAAAGAAAACCGGTAGCGGACTCCTTGAAATGAGTCCAGCAGCCACATTCCAATCACAGGTTTTTCCGGTGCCGCCGTATCTCGGTTTCTCAAGGCTCATATCAACGCTATCAAAGAGTAGGAAATCAGCACCGGCATCGCAATATGCCTGCATCTCCTCCTGAACAGCCGATATATCCACATTTTTGGGACTTCCTGCCGGCAAATAGACAGACTTCCAGAATTGACATGTTCCCTCACGTGTTAGTTTTTCAACCTGTTGTGGGGACTCCTGCCCGAGGAGTTGAACGGCGAACGGTTGAACCTGTGAGACTATCTCTTGGATGTCGGATGTTGAGCGGTTATAGAGTAGGATTACGGTAGGAATAGGACTTTCGCTGGCAATTTGGGTGGCTTGCGTAACGGAACGTGTCCGTTCAGATACAGCGACATCAACCAACACCCCGATATAATCTGCACCTGCATCAGCGGCAAGGCGAGCATCATGGATAGAGGTAATACCGCAGATTTTAACACTGCAGCGGGATTCTTTAGACATATTTTAATGATACCTTGTGGTTCAGGGACGCGGTCTGAAATGTGGAGATTTTTCCGTTCGCGAATCATCAACCCGTTTAAATGGAACGGAAAACGATGTTGGGATGCTAAAATTTTGCCCCTAGCAAGTTGGGTTATCTTACTCTTCAAAAATAGTCTGTCTGTCGGCATCCGAATAACATATAATCATCGTTACCGGTTGCCAACCAGTGTTGACAGCATTGTGTTTGACATTGCGCGGAATACGTAGCATCATTCCCGGTCTGAGTGGGATAACCTCGTCTCCTAATTTGTGATCGCATTCACCTGAGAGAACATAGATAAGTTCCTCACAGTTCGGATGGTAGTGGGTAGGATTGCCTTCACCGGCGTTAATATAGACGACACCAAATGTCATCTCAGCTTCTGGATCAATCTGATCGTTACAGAGCCATTTAATCGCGCCCCACGGAAATTCAAGAGCCCCTGCATCGTTGCTGTTCGTTAGCGTTACATCCATAGTGGTTTCCTTTCTATCTTTCAAATTCAATTAGACTTAGACATTGAAACAAGTCAAACATTGCGCTGCATAAGTCTGTAGCCCTACCGTAGGTTCATCCTGAAGATAACCGACAGGGGCAGAGATAGCCCGTACATTGCGAACTTGCATATCAAGTGAATGATGTATATGCCCGAAGAGGGCATGCGTGACGAGAGGCTCCTGTAAGCACTGTAGACCGAGCTGTTCACTGCCCATGAATGCGCGAAAAAAATCCCAGGGTAACTCACCACGGTATCGGATACACTCCTGAAACGGAACATGGTGTGTGACCACAATGATCCGTGATACACGCTCCCGAATAGAGGCGATTTGCCGCTCAAGATCCGCTTCAAAACGTCGGGCAATAACCGGATCTGTATCACCCCATTTGGCGTATCGTTTATCGTTCCAGACCGCCCCCATCAACTCCTTTTCGGCATATTGATCCTGGGTGAAATTGTACCCATTCGGAGCAAAACTATAATCGTACCAACCGATAGTTCCACAGAAACCGACCTGTTTTTTGATAAAGGGTTCGTCCATCAGCGGATGAAATCCGCACGCCTGACAGAGTTCCGAAATAATCCTGCATTTGTGTTGGCTTGTGACGTTAACGGTTTCAACAGCCCAAATGTCGTGGTTACCGGGAATGAACAATTTCTCACAGGTTAGATCTGCGAGTTGAAAGGCATTCAACGTTTCAGAAAGTTGAACTAAATGTCGTGCGATATCTCCTGCAAGCACGAAAACATCAAGATTTGCGGTGCTGACAGCATCAATGAGATGCGGGATAAGTGCCTTGTTCCAAGGTGTAACGTCCGTGTGCAAGTCGGAAATAAGTCCAATCTTCATGAGCAGCCACAATCCGTTGCGCGAACGTTCCATCGAATTACATTGATTTCTTTTCCAAATTCCTGAAAACCTCGTCCAGGAAGATGCGGACTCCACTGTCATCATCCCGCTGGTACTGTTGAAGTTGGCGTTCCAGTGCTTGAATCGAAGTCACATCGCCGATCTTGGCAATGGCATCAACAAGTGTGAGTTGAATCGCCGACTCAGCACTACTTTCCAAGGCATTAATCAGCCGATCACGTGCCTTAGATCCACCGATGCCCCCCAGGGCAGAAGCAGTAATGTCCTTCGTGCTGGTATCTCCCGTTTCAAACGCGGTAATAAGAGCATCAACAGCGGGTTCACCAATCTGGCTGAGCGTTAATCCTGCCTGGAAGCGAATACCGGGGATTTCTGCTGGGTTTTCGAGAACAGCGATGAGAGAATCAATAGCGGAAATAGGTTTAAGAATTCCGATTATCGCGAGGCAGGCACGGCGAATCTCCTGCTCCGGTTCTACCTCGATCTGGATATATTCTTGGGCAAGTTCAGCGAGTTGCCCTTCGTTAATTTTTTTATAGAGTGCCTCGGATCTATGTCTGAATTGCGTCCCAAAGGGAGCTTTGAGCGTAGCGGTATTCTCAGTCCTGTCTACAATCAGCAATCCGAGGATTGCGGCGGATTCCAATTGCTGTGGCTGGAGGCTATCGGCTGGGAGCTGATTCACATCAGCACTCTGAAACTGCTGGAAGAGATCGTTTAGAACACTCAATTCCACGAGACGTTGAAGACTACTAATTGCCCCTTTCCGTAGCGAGAACTCTGAACTATTTTTGAAGATATCCACGAGCGGCGCAATCGCACGGACATCGCCCAAATCGCCGAGGGCATCCACAGCGGCAATTTTTACGCCTATTAATTCAGTGGTTCGGAACGTAAACTGCTTTTTAGAAAGTTTTCCGACCGTGTCCTTGTAATCATCAAGACTATAAATTTTCCGTTCATCAACAATCTTCTCAACAATATCGCCAACCTGAATATCGGTATTTGCTGCAGGGGTACCGGGCTGAATCTGCTTGACACGCACAGTGCCGTTTCCTTCAACATTCAGTCCCACCTTATCTCCTCGCCTACGGAGCGCAATACGGAGCGGCGGTTTGTCTTTCAAATAGAGGATGAAGTTATTATCCTCCTCCAGTGCCTGTTTCATTGCGCTGTTAAAGTCTCCGGTACTTTGGACAGGATATTCGGCAATGACGTAAGAGATAAGCTCGCCGGTTTCCAACTGTGCTTTATCTGCGGGCCCGTTCGGTGTGGTCTTCAAAACCACAACACCACTGGTCGACCAACGATCTTTCAGGTCGCTGTCTAACTGCTGCACCTGCATCTTTAGGTGTTCATCGTAATACTGATTATCACATCCAAGCCCCAACATCAGTCCAAAAAGGAGGGACACGAGAGATACCAAGTGGCGAGATCTGTTAAACCATCTTATTTTTTTTTGCATTTTTTAATTATTCCTTGCGGTTAAATGACGTAAGTTGGAGCTTTGACAATCTTTTCTCAACCCCTCTCTCCCAGGGCAAGTTTCCTGTAGAGGAGACCTGTAGCGGGACAATGTTACGAGTTACGCACGTAGCATGATGAAGAGTGCGTGTTTTGGAGCTGACTTATCTACAGATCCCGTTCTATATTAACCCAAGTTGCTACGGACAAGTTTTTAGGAAACCTATAGATGCCGTTTTCAGCGAAAAGCCTTCAGTATTTAGACGTTTTTGTAGCGTAGGAGACCGTCAGCCTGCGTGCTTAATTATAGTAGATTCCGTAATGACTTGGACACTTGTAGCGGTGTGTGGGCTCTGAAGTTATCTGTTCTGATGGCACAGCCTAACAGGCTATGCGACAAGTGGAAATTTATTGTCGGATTCTACTATAACTAACAGGTTATGCTACAAAGTGGAAACTTGGGTTATATTAGAACAAATTTCGGATTGTCAGCTGCGCCGAAGAGTACAAGAACGGCTCACAGTTCAGTTAAGAGGGATGACAACATCTCGACTGCTCTGTTCTTTTAATGCCTCTAAGAGGGGACCCACAACCTTTTCGTCACCGAGGACTGCCAAGGCTCTAATGGCATCAACACGCAGGGATGATCCCTTATTCTGCACAATTTTGACTAACTCGGGCACAGCGGTACCACCGATTTTTCCAAGTGCTTCTACAGCGAGCTGACGGACCTCAGGTTCCTCCCGATCTCGCTTCCATCTCGCAGAGCCGGATTCAATTAGCGCAGCAAGCGCGGGAATAGCTTGTTCGCTTCCTACCTCTCCAAGTGCCTTGACAGCATTCAAACGAGTTTCCGTTTTTCGATGGTCCAGAAGTTTTACTAAAATAGGGACAATCGTCCCCGGATCCTCCTTACCAAGATGCCCAAGTACCCAATGGGCATTATGCCGGTCGCGATTGTCACTCGACTTAATCGCCTTTTGGAGTTGGCTGAGGAGCCGCTTTCGGTCGCCTTGCTTATAGATCCGTTTCAGAGCATCAAGTGCAGCGTTTTGGATATCCAAATCGTCATCACGGAGTGTTTCAAAAACGAGCCTTTCGAGGTATTTCCGTTGTTCCGCTTGATACGCGAGGAACATCTGTTTGCCCCGCTCAGCAATGGATGCTTCCGTCCAATCAGTAGTGTTCGGCTCATAAAATTCTTGGGAGTTGTAATATCCGAGCAGATAGTGTGCTTCAGCACTATCAATCTGTTGCTGGAGCGCAAGTTTAAATTCTCGGACAGCGCGTTCCTCTTTACGTCGTTTATCCGATTTAATCAGTTCTTTACCCTTCGCGAGGTTCTCGTTCTGGGTGCCACACCCGACTATAAAGAGTATAAGTGCCAAGGCAAGCCAGATTTTTTTCATAGTTCATTCTCCTACGCCACTGTCGGTCAGTGACACCTCTGTCGTAGAGCCCATAATTACTTGGACATTGACAGTAAGCGAGATGTTTCCCTGTTAGGTATTAAGAAGTTCCTGCTGCTCGCCACCGGTATCAGCAATTTGTTCATCACCTTCGCTTGTATCTTCTACTTCTTCTACTTCTTCCGCATCCAGCATCTTTTGCAGAACGACAAGTGGCTTTTCAACGAAGCCCCAGTCCTTATATCTCTGAATGACATTCGTTTCCGAGGACGGAAGCTCAATTTCAAGGGTTTTCGCTCCATTTTCTGTCGCGGCGGCCTCGGCAGCTTCCATGAGATTGTCCGCCACCCCTAACTGCCGAAAGGGGCCAGATACAGCGAGATTCCCGACTTGAGCGATCCCGGGATCACCGGAATTCTTGCTCACGGTAATCTGTCCGATCGGGTATCCACTCGATTCTGCAACGAGTCGAATGGTCTGACCATCCGATTCCAAATCGGCTTTCAGTTCCTGCGTAACCTGTGTTTTGGTTTTTTCAGGAAAACAAAATGTGTGTAAATGCGCTGCATCACTTTCTTCAGCCGGACGTACCTTGAGTGCCCCAGCCACGTTAAAGTCTTGATTTGCCATGTTATTCTCCTTTAGTCTTTATCACAGTGCCGGTATCTTCGCGCATCATGTCATAGTGCCTCTCGATACCAGCCTCTCTACATATTTTTTATCTATTGTAATACAACCGAATTCACATTACAATCACTTTTCCAAGCCGGACCAATTGAAAGTGAACGCACTAAGAAGAAATGGATGTTTCACTTCCTGCCTCCGCATCATCGGAACTTCCAAGTGAAACCGACGCGGATTGTTCAGAAACCTCGTCGGGATTTTCCACTGTTGCGCCATCAAGGTTTTCCTGCCCAATTCGCAATTGTCGTTCTGCATTCACAACATCTCTGTTAATCTTGCTAATACATCGGTTGAGTTTATCAACAAGGGTAGTGTGCCCAGTCATAGCACGGCGGATCTGGCGGAGTTGATCGATGACAAGTCGAAAGGTTCTGACAAAGTCGCCAGCATCTAAATGGGCATATCTCTCAAGGTTGTCAAAGTCACACCCTCGACTCCAAGCAAGCATCGCAGTGCAGAGCCGGAATTCTAACATGGGCGTGATTTCCGTTACCTTGTGCTTAACCTCTAAACGTTGTATGAAGGAAATTTCAGAACAGACTGTGTGAAGTTTCTCTAACAAGTGTTCGTCTCTGAGGGGCTTAAAATATCCATCTTTACGGGGTTCGGTGACGATCGCCACCATGAGACAGTTAATTTCGTCCTCCGAGAGCCGTTCAAAGAATCCATCAAATAGTAATTGGGTTAATTGCACCTCATATCCGTAAATATGAGCAGCGGTGTTCCCGCGTGGCAGTACGGATTGTGCTTCAATATATCCGAGTTCTTCAAGCACCTTCAGACGGGCGGCTATTTGTCGCCGTGGATCGTTCTCAATAGTCGTTCTCTTATGCTTAAGTTTTTGAAGCCGTACTTCTTCCTTGCGAATGGTTTTATATCTCCCAGTACATGTACTCAAACGTTGGCATTTGTCACAAAGACTCTGCTGACGACTCGCCTGAAAATGTTTAATTTCTTTCTGAACCGCCTGCAACCGGTTTGCGCGTTCCTTTTTCCGCTTTTTCCCTCGTGTCTGCGATTTGATTTGCGCCAACTCTGTGTGAAAGACCCGAAGTTTTTTCTCGTGTTTTCGCTTTTGGCGATAGTGCTTCTCAATTTGCTTACTGCCATGAACACCGTCGTGGATACATTCGGGTTTCGGGAGTTTCTGAAGATTTTTCGTGTTATCGTTAATATGTTTGTTGAGTTGAGAGGTTCGCATACGGTTCTGATGGTTACTCAAACTCATCGTGTAGACATCGTAGATATCATCGCCATACTTCTCGTAGAGGTTGAGAATGCTGGAATAGGAGAGATTAAATTGACTCTCTATGGGTTCGATGTTATTAGAAACAATACTTCGAACTTCATTTAATTCGGCGTACAGGGGCATGATTTGAGCATAGACATAACCGATAGTGTCAATACCGCGTCTGCCTGCGCGCCCTGACATCTGATGATATTCCCGTGTCTTGAGGTGTCGGAATCCGAGTCCATCAAATTTTTTAAGACTGTCAAAAACGACGGAACAGGCTGGCATGTTAATACCAACAGCGAACGTTTCGGTGGTAAAAAGCAGTTGAATTAACCCGGAGGTGAACAACCTTTCAATGACCTCTTTCAGCGTTGGCAACATACCGGCGTGATGATAGGCGACACCACGACTAATTAACTTACGGAATTCAGTAATCTTTCTCTCCTCGACGATGTCGAATTGGCGGCAGAGTTCATCAAATTGGTTTAAAATTTGTGTTTCTTGTGTTTTATCAAGCAACTGCAACTGCGACCCGAACACCAATGACATTGCGTTTTCTTCACAGCCTCTACGACTAAAACAGAAATAGAGGCAGGGAAGTTGTTTCTCTTGACGGAGATACGGGATAAGACTTGTCTCTACAAAATCAGAGGGAAGTGCCGGAGGCGTTCTATCTTCAAATGGGTCGGATTTTCGTTTACGCGTATCGTGCTGGGCTCTCTTCCGAATAGCCGAGGCATGCCCTACGCTGCCAACACCGTAATCTTTAAAATAGAGGTAATGCTCCAAAGGCACCGGACGTTTTAATTCTTCGATGGTTTCAATATCTATATCCCGTACACTTCGCATCCATTGTGTGAAAGGAGTCATATTCGGGATTGTAGCACTCAGGCAGACAAATTTAATATGTTGAGGAGCGAAAATGAGGCTCTCTTCCCAGACGGTGCCTCGCTCAATATCGTTAATATAATGGATTTCGTCAAAGATGACGTAAGAGACATCCTGTAGTCGATCAACATCGTCAAAGATAGCATTCCGAAAAATCTCGGTCGTCATCAACAGTACTTGGGCATGCGGATTTAGGACCACATCGCCTGTAACAATGCCGATCTTTTCCCCATACTCGGCGTAAAAATCCCGATATTTCTGATTACTGAGGGCTTTGATCGGTGCGGTATAGATAACGCGGCGATCCTCTTTAAGACACTTTTCGACGGCATACTCAGCGATGACCGTTTTACCAGCACCTGTCGGGGCAGTGACAATCACTGAGATATCCTGATTAATCGCCGCGATCGCTTTCTCCTGAAACCGATCCAGTTGTAACCCTTTGTACAGCATTCAATCCTCCCTTGCATGCTAACCCTCCGCTGCGTAATGTAGCAAGCAGCTTGAGGCGTAATCTTGAGATCAGGACTTACGCAATTTCGACCATCTGACGTTTTGTGAGACGGAGAACCCCAAAAAAATACAGATGTTCTCGTAGCACAACCTAACAGGTGATGCTACAAAAGAGCAGCACGCGTAAATCCTAAAGATAATTGTAATAGATACATTATTTTTTGTCAAGCGAATTTTTCTCAGATTCGAGGCATTCAAATCCCCTTGACATCCCTCATCTTTCATGGTATTATGATATTAAGGGCGTTTATTCTGGGTTCGATATTGAAGTTGGAGGTGAAACTTATGCAAAACGCTAAACGGATACGAAACCAAGACTCACATGTCCCGGCAAAGCATCTCTTGGCGATTCTGATATGTGTCGCGCTTTGTGGTGTCCTTGCATGGGCCCAAAAGAGTAGTGACGAAAACCAGAAAGGTATCACTTTGGTAGATCTCGGCGTAACAGAGGAACAGAAAGTCCAGCTTGAAGGTTTGTGGGATCTGAAACGCCAAAAGGACATTCAAGCACTCAATGACTTGAAAACCTTAAACCGACTTGCAAAGGATTCGCTTGTAGAAGATGCGGAAATTCAAGACACCTTGGACAAATTCAGAGCGAAACGGAAGGAAATACGGGGACAGATCGAAGGGATTGAGGAAGAACTGATTCAGACATTGCCGACGCAAGCTCAACTCCATTTGACGCTTATGGGTGTGTTGGATAACGGCATCCCACGCAGAACAAAAAAGGCACAAAAGGCACAAGCCGACAAAAACACAGGCGAAACGCCTAAAGGGTCCCCAGAATAGCGGATGGAATAAAAAAGTGGAGGATACCAGACTTGAACTGGTGACCTCTTGCATGCCATGCAAGCGCTCTCCCAACTGAGCTAATCCCCCACGTAAATATCCCTCTAATTATATCATATATTCTCAGGGAATGCAAAAAAATTTTACCTTTTTCGGAAAAATGAGAAAAAAATCGCAAACAGACCCTTTTCTCTCCTTCGCGAACCGTGATAACAATGAAGTTCAACTTGCAACAGGTGCCCTGCTTATCGCGCAAAGCGAGTACCGCGAACTCAATATTGAGGATTACCTCCATCAACTTGATGTGATGGGGGATGCAGTGCGGGAACGGATCCAAGCGGCAACACTCCCTGAGCAGCACATCACAGAACTGAATCAATATCTCTTTGAAGAAAAAGGATTCACAGGAAATACCGAGAACTACTATGCACTGGGCAACAACTTTCTCAATTTTGTCCTTGATAAAAAGACAGGGATTCCAATTACATTGGGCATCGTCTATATTGAAGTTAGCAGACGCGCTGGATTACCACTCGTCGGCGTAAATTTTCCGGGGCATTTCCTTGTCCGGTACCAAAGTGAACATTTAGATATTCTTCTTGATGTATTTGAAAACGGATCTTTTATGTCCGAAGACTCGCTTCAAGCGAAACTCCAAGAAACCCTGGGGAACTCGGCATCGTTGGAATCGTATATGCTAACTGAAGCCACAGATAAAGAGATCCTCGCACGCGTTCTGCGAAATCTGACGCGCGCCTACACATTCCTCGAGAATTACGAGAAAGCACTTACAGCCGCAGAACGCATCACGTGGTTACTGCCGAACACCGCCGCCGATTATCGCCTGCTCGGTTACCTACACTACAAAAATCATACGTATAGTGAAAGTATCGAAGCCTTTGAGACCTATCTTCGACTTGCAGGCACACCCCGTGATGCCTCAGCAGTCGAGCGAAACATACGACACCTCCAAAAACTACTCTCGCGTCTGAATTAAGACCACACCAACACCCACATTATCACCGACAGAAAAACAGGATTTTTTTTGCAAATGTGATATACTGAGTTTGAACGTCCTGTTCGCGGATACGCACGGTGGTAGCGGATTGCCGCATTCAAGTTCGTGACGGTCCGCATAATGGTTAACAGCAAACACTACATTTGAATTTCAGCGGTTTCTGGAAAAATCTCAACCATACTAACAATGGAGGAGAGAACCATGAAGTACCTGGAACATTGTTGCACCTGGGTATGCCCTGTCCTGTTTCTGCTCAATTTATCATTGCCAGCGTTGGGACAGAGTGAAAAGGCAGAAACCCTTGTTGGACACTGGACATTTGAGAAAGGTGTCGAACTGGAAGATATTACGGGTAACTTTGCCGATATTCAACTCATGGGGGCTACAATTGAGGACGGTCAATTAAATGTTGACCTTGGCAAGTGGGCAATCGCCAGTGGGTATGATGGACCGGATATTGGAGAAAAGACGTTGGTGTCGTGGGCTATCATGGATAACCTTGATGTACAGGCAGGTTCAATATTAACGATTGACCGCCTCTCCGACCCTACATTCGACGCGATCGTATTTGGGGAACGCCAGCATCATCGCTGGATGGCAGGGAGCGGTTGGTTTCACCGCACCCAAGACCCCAAACCTGGGTTCGAGGAAAAGAAAACGGGAGAACTGATTATGATGGCGATCTCGTACACAGATGATGGTGGCACGGCGCGTGTACAGATATACCGGAATGGGGACAAAATTGGAGACTATACATTTGGCCAATTCGTGACCTTTGATAACGAGGATGCGGAGGCAATTTGGGGGAAACGTCACGGTGGTTTAGGTGGAGGTCCCGGGGACCTCGACGCTCATATTGAGGATTCACGAATCTACGCTTCTGTCCTCAGCGAGGCAGAGATCCTTAAGTTGCTACCAGATACGCTTGATGTGGAAGCGAACGGTAAACTCGCCACGACCTGGGCAAGGTTGAAAACAGAGTAGACCTCTGGACATGAGCCGTTCTGTGAGAGTCTCGGAGGATTTTGAGACCCTTCGGGACTCCCAGAAAAGGAATTAGGCACTCTTTACAACGTAGGATGGACGCTATTTTGACCATAGAACGCTTTGTGAGAGGGGAAATCCCAAAAAACACAGATGTTCTCGTGGCACACCCTAACAGGTTGTGCTACAAAAGGAGTGATCTCGAAAAACATGTTAACTAAGGTTGACATTGAACATGAAAAATCAAAATTAAATTTCCCATTTTTTAAGGATGCCCTTGCACCGACTCGTGATGAAGCAGGACTCCTGTCTCTACTTGACAACCTTGGCAAATTACCGGCGGGATTTAATGGTGAGTTGTTTATTCCGTTGCTCACGCATGCAAATCCGAAAATCCGTATGCTTGCAGCCAAAAATGTAGGCAAACTTAAAGATGAAAAGTTCTTAACAGAACTTTCACAATTGGCATCCACCGAAAAAAACACTTTCGCCCGTCGCGAGGTGATTTCTGCTATCGGGCGCCTGAAAAGTGAGAAAGCAATCCTAACCCTGACAGCATATCTCGCCGATGCAGATCCAAAAGTTGTCTTACAAGCCCTAAGAGGGTTGCTCTACTTCAGGGAAAAATCTGAAGTCCAAACAGCATTAGACTCTCTCCGTGAACATCCGAATGAACTCATCCGCGAACACCTCGCCAATGAGGTGAAGAACAAAAGCACACGTTCATCAAAGAGAAAAGAAGAGCAGCACCATCCATCCAGTCCAGATCCCCTCAAAAATGTAATCATCTATGCCGATGTACAAGAAGCACTAAAGGTAATTCCTGATGAGTCCATCCATCTTACCTTTACGTCACCGCCTTATTACAACGCTCGCGATTACACGATTTATCAGAGTTACGAGGCATATCTTGACTTCCTCACTGCGGTTTTCAAAGAGACACATCGTATTACGAAAGAAGGGCGGTTTTTTGTACTTAACACGTCTCCTGTTATTGTACCACGTATGAGCCGGGCACACGCTAGCAAGCGGTATGCCATCCCGTACGACATGCACCCGCGCCTCACTGATATAGGGTGGGAGTTTATCGATGATATCGTTTGGACAAAACCCGACTATGCCGCCAAAAATCGGAATGGAGGATTTTTTCAACATCGCAAGCCCCTGGGTTACAAGACTAATTCTGTCACTGAAAGTGTTATGGTATATCGCAAGAAGACGGATAAACTCATCGATTGGAATATTCGGCAATACGATGACGAAATCATTGCAGCAAGCAAAGTTAGGGGAGATTATGAAAAAACGAACCTATGGCATATCAATCCGGCAACCGACAAAGTTCACCCAGCAGTTTTCCCGCCCGAACTGGCAGCGCGTGTCGTTCAGTTTTACTCGTTTAAAGGCGATCTCGTCTTTGATCCGTTTGGGGGCAGTGGAACTGTCGGATACGTTGCCTTGACTCATGAAAGGTATTTTTTTCTCTGTGAAAAGGAAGCAGAATATGTTGAACGCGCAAAACAGCTGCTTGATGGTGCTTTATTTTCTCATATAAAGCCCCGGGTTATCTCACTTACCGATTTAAAATCTGAATTTGAGAAAAGGAATGAAAATCTTAGGTATTGACACCTCAACCCCTATCGGGAGCATCGCCTTAATTGATGGCGATAATTTGATCGCTGAGCATACACTGAATATCGTCCAAGCGCACTCCTCCAGACTTATGCCTGCAATTGATAGTGTTTTGAAGTGGGGTGACATCACGGTAGATGCCCTGGATGGATGCGCCGTTGGTATTGGCCCCGGATCGTTCACGGGTATTCGCATTGGTGTCGCAACGATCAAATCCCTTTGTTATGCCCTCGACAAACCAATTGTTGGTATCTCAACCTTGGAGGCGATCGCTTATAACCTCCGATCAACAAGCGGTGTTATCTGCCCAGTTCTGGATGCCCGACGCAGTGAAATCTACGGAGTTATTTTTCAAGGCGGAACTGCGTGGCAACGTATCAGTGAAGACCTTTGCTTATCAATTGATGCTTTCCTGGACCGCCTCAATACGGATGTCCCTTCAGACGGTACCATTCATTTCGTTGGGGACGGACTTCTGACGTACGGCAAGGATGTCCGAGAAAGGCTCGGTGAGAGAGCGTCCTTCGCTGATCGCATTTTCAACGTTCCCCGGGGGGCAACGATTGCCCACCTTGGAGCACAACGTCTACAGCATGGAGATAACGATAGTTACTGGACCTTAGTACCGAACTATGTTAGAGTTGGATTATATTAAGTTTTCGCACTAAGTAGTTTTGGGCTTGGTTAAATCAGATTTTACAGATATTTTGAAGATTCATCTGGAATTTTTTCAAGCAATATTGAGATAGGACGCAGAGCTGAAAGTGAAAC
>RKRR01000047.1 GCA_007571305.1 Candidatus Poribacteria bacterium
CCTTGATAAATACTCCGACACGACAGGTGCTAAACTTACTGGATTCTCACATTTCATAAACGCCGCTAATGCAATATAAACTTTTAGAAATGGTATTAGTTAAGCAAAAAGCAGGGATTTGATAAAATGGTTGGCAACGTTCTGAGCCACCAGATTTCAAAGTTACCAAGACCTCATGCAGATAAGGAGTAGTTCCTATGGAATATACCTACCTCGGTCGGATCGGGCTGCGGGTGAGTCGTCTCTGTCTCGGCACCGTCAATTTTGGGAGACATGTGTCCGAAGAAGACACGTATCCTGTACTGAGCCATGCCCTGCAAGCCGGAATTAACTTTTTCGATACCGCCAATTCCTATAACGAAGGTTTAACGGAGACGATTATTGGAAACTGGTTGGCGCAGGATAAGAGTCGACGCGGTCGGATTGTTCTGGCGACCAAAGTGTATAGTACAACAGGTGAGGGACCGAATGATGGTCGTCTGTCGGCATATCATATTCGTCGTGCGTGTGAGGACAGTTTACGCCGTCTACAAACAGACCATATAGATTTGTACCAGATGCACCATATAGATCGTCGAACGCCGTGGGAGGAGATATGGCAAGCGATGGAACAATTGGTGCGTGAAGGGAAGATATCCTACGTCGGAAGTAGCAACTTCGCGGCGTGGCACATCGCCCGCGCACAAGGGATTGCCACTCAACGTAATTTCCTCGGGCTTGTCTCAGAGCAGAGCGTGTACAATCTCCGCAGTCGGAAAATTGAAATGGAAGTGTTACCCTGTTGCCGAGAACTCGGTCTGGCGGTGATTCCGTACAGTCCGATGGGGGGTGGACTGCTCTGTGGTGTGCTGGATAACCCAACCACAGGACGACGGGGTAGGGAGTCGCTAAGAGAAACGATCGCGACACATCTATCGCACTTGGAAGCGTACGAAGCACTTTGTGCCTCAGTAGGAGAATCCCCTGCTAATGTCGCCTTGGCGTGGGTACTCAGCAATCCAGACATTACAGTGCCGATTATCGGACCGCGGACAGTCGAACAACTTGATGAGAACTTATCGGTCTTGGAATTGAAATTGGACGATGAAGTCCTCGCGAAGCTTGATGAGATTTGGGAGGGACCCGGCGGCGAGGCACCAGAGGCGTATGCATGGTAGTGTTTAAGGGCATTTGGGTGAATTTGTCCGAGTAGGAAACGAGTAAGGAGTGAAGATTCATGGCATACGAGAATGAGCTTTTTCAGGAACGCGTCGTCCGCGTGGAACGCCCATCAGCGCATTGGACACTGTTGCGCGCCCCGAACGGTGAATTCCTTGGCGCGTCTGATGATGGACTGGCAGTTTTTGATTATGTAGATGATAAGGCAATATGGGAGCGGGTTGAGGATGGTATTGCATATCGTCATCTGGTCACCGATCTTGTCCTTGAAGCCAGGGCTGCGGGTTCAGAGAAAGGTTGCTATCTCCAGCATAACGGTGCTAGACTTGCCAGTGACGGGGCTGCAGCGGGCGATGAAGGGGTGGTCTTCTCTCCTGGGCATGGCCCGGCGCACCTTCCATCGGAGTATCTAAAAACACTCAAGAAGAACGGTTGGGTATGTCTCCCGTCCATTATAGCACCCGACATCGTTGAAGAATTGGAACGGATGAGTTGCACCGGTCGATGGGACCATGAAACATACGATCGAAGCACAGGAGCATTGGTCAAGGGAATAGCCGTAGCGCAAGCGGCGACAGAGCCGGTATCCTTGTGGGTGATGCGTCAATATATGCGGACGAGTGAAATCCGAATGGGGCACCCGCCAGGTTTCGCGATACTTACGCCCGACGATGGTGAAAGGGATGTTCAAGGTTGGCATTCCGATTTCCCTTACCATTGGGGAATTTTTGCCACGAGTGGAATCGGCCCAGAAATACCACGGCACAATTTTCCTGAATTGGTTATGGGTGTGCAGCGCAATCTCTGTGTATCAGAGTTCCGAAAAGAGAACGGTGCGACCTGTTTCAAACTCGGATCCCACGTACTTGGCGAGGGACCACCGGATGAATGGGGCCCTGGACATATTTACAGACAACCCGGCTATCGTGCAGCTCACGGATTGCCCTATAACGGGCCGGAGGCAGATGTTGTTGAGGCACCGGGTGGGAGTTATATCCTCTACGACTCAAGGGTTTGGCATCGCGCGGGAGTGAATCGGACAGAGCGCAAGCGAGCCGCGATGTTGCAAGCCGTCATCCCTATGTACATCATGCCCAAAACGAACACCAGTCGTGCATATCGGAATTTCATTGAAAGCCCTTTCGTTGAAGAATTGACACCTTTAGAACTGAAAGAACTTAAGTCCTTGATGATAACCCGAATCGAGGGGTCAGGTGGAAAACATGTCGTCACGACTGACAACGAACTGAGTGAGATAGTAGGATAGCCATCAGGGTTCGGCAAAACGTTGTGGCAGTCGCAACCCTTTCCCTCTGCTATCCGAATTACTGATAGCCGCCAGCCATCAAAAAAGGAGGAAAAATGGAGAAACGTCCAAATATTTTATGGTACTGTACAGACCAACAACGTTTCGATACTATCGGAGCGTTAGGCAACCCACATATCAACACGCCAAGACTTGACGAATTCATGCGTCAGTCAGTTACATTCACCCACGCCTATTGCCAATCTCCCATCTGTACACCTTCCCGGGCAAGTTTCATGACCGGTATGTATCCTTCAGCCGTGAGCGTTACTGGCAACGGCAATCCGGTTTTTCCCAAATATTATGAAGATCGTCTGATAACTCATGCCCTGGCGCAAGATGGCTACGACTGTGGGTTAATCGGTAAACTCCATCTCGCGAGTGCTTTTGATGCCCAAGAACAGCGCGTGGATGATGGATACCGCTATTTCCAATATAGCCACGATCATGGAAAGCCGAACGCATTCGGACACGAATACGCAGATTGGCAACGGGCACAAGGTCTAGATCCTGAGACGTTGATCGCCGAGAAGGCGATCTCCCAAAAGTATCCGAACAGGACCGGACGCGTACAGGAACCCACTCCCGATCGCGATAATATCCCGCCACACCTGCACCAGACCTATTGGTGCACCGAAAAAACGATAGAATTTATTGGGAAAAATCGCAGAGAAAATCAGCCGTGGATGCTGAGTATCAATCCATTTGACCCACATCCGCCGTTTGATGCTCCTTGGGAATACTACCGACGGTACGATCCAGAAACACTGCCCGGTCCACACTTTCAGGAGAGCGATATTGCTTTTCAATGGCGTTTGACAGATGCTGGTATTGACTTTCAATCTCAGGCGAAACAGCCTTCGGAGTGGGACGACAAGCGGATGCAGGCATCTTATTACGCCATGATTGAGCAACTCGACCATGAGTTCGGACGGACTCTAGACTATCTCGATGCTGAAGGACTCCGCGAAAATACGATTGTTATTTTCACTTCAGACCACGGAGAGGCACTTGGAGACCACGGGCTGGCATTCAAAGGGTGTCGTTTTTACGAAGGATCGGTGCGGGTGCCGCTCATGATTTCGTGGCCAACGCAGTTCTCGCAAGACGTGCAAAGCGATGCACTCGTTGAACTGCTCGATATTGTTCCGACGCTCTACGATGCGTCGGGTGTAGACATCCCATACTACGTCCAAGGCAAATCCCTTGCGCCACTATTGCGCGGTGATATTCCTGCCAATGAGCATAGAGAAGCGGTTCGTTGTGAATTTTTCGATGCCATCTCAATGCCGGATCGGACACATGCCACGATGTATCGGGATCGACGTTGGAAACTCGTTGTGTACCACCAAAAGGGGATTTGCGAATTGTATGATCTCGAGAACGACCCCTGGGAGCATAACGATCTCTCGGAACATGCCGATTATCAAGCCGTCAAGTGGGAACTCATGCAAAAGAGTTTTGATGCCGCTATCTATGCACATCCGCAGATGATACCACGGACGGCCTCGCATTAGCAGAGCCAACTCTCTCTCCAGATTTCCCCTGCTTGCGGGGGAATCCCCAATAAAACGCATTTTTACTTCACAAAATTCTGATTTTGTGATATGAGTTAGAGCCGTATTCTACGATAATCTAAGTTGCCACTTTGTAGCATAGCCTGTGAGGCTGTGCCTATTCCATGCCTCCCATTTGCGAGGCATAGTAGTCTCCGTTTTTCCTATCAGACACCGCAGGAGATGGTCCTGTCACCAGAAAATCCTTGACTTTTTTCAAAACATTATGCTACACTTAATATTAGAATCCCAAAACACCGAATTTTGAGTGCCGCACCCCCTGACAGGCGAGGTTATGGAAACCGACAAAGCACGAGAAGTCATAGATTTTTTCGATGTGCCTCTTGAACACTTCCCTGACAGAAGCATCCGATGGCTACTCCAGAACAAAGCAAACGTTCAAGGGTTGA